>JAIRZX010000311.1 GCA_031267005.1 Deltaproteobacteria bacterium | reverse complement strand
CCCCCTGCTCACGGCCTTGGACGGCTTGAAGGGTCCGGTGAGGCTGGCCGCGAGGGACGTCGCGTACGGAGAGGAGGTGGCCGCCCGGCTCGAGTGCTCCTACTTCGGCGTCGACTTGCCGTGCTGGGATTACGCCAACTACCCCTCGCTGAAGCCCGACGAGGTTCCGGAGTCCGACGGGGCCCTGGTCCAGGCGAGCGTGCTCGCGAACGCCCTGGACCGCGCCCAATGGTGCGTCGGCAAGAACACCTCGAAATACAGGCTGGACTGCGTGTGCCTGGGCGCGACTGACCGGGGGCTGTACGTGGCGGCCAGCGACGCCAACGCCATGGTCAAAGTCGCCCTCGGTCCGGGCGCGATCGACTTGCCGGACGGCCAGGCGCTCATCTCGGCGGCGTCCGCCCGCAAGCTCAGGCAGATCCTGGAGCGGGTAAGCTCCAACGCGTCCGTCCGCTTCGAGGACGGCTGCATGGCGGTGCGCGCGGGCTCGCGGACGATTTCGGTCAGGCTCGCCGAGGGGCGCTTCCCCGATCCCGACGCCCTCCTGCCCCCGAACGACGCGTTCTGCTCGGTCATCGCCGCCGACGCGCCCATGCTCTCGAGCTTCAAGAAGTTCGCGAAGCTCGCGGGCAAGGGGTCCGGCGCCGTGCGCATGGAGATGCCCGAACAGGCGTCGGCGCTCTCGCTCACCTTCGAGCGCCGGGGCAGCGGGTTGAAGGTGCAGGACTTCGTGCTCTGCGCCCGCACGGGGGACGGGAACTTCAGCGCGGAGGTCGAGCCCAAGCGCATGGCCCAGGCGCTCGAGGCCAACGCCAAGGCCTTGAAGCTCCTGGGCCCGTCGGGCAAGGGCTACGCGACCGAGACCGAGATAGGGTACAGGGGCCGCTACGACCCGCTCCTGCTCCGCTCCCGCACCGACAAGCAGGAGTCCTGGATACTCGTGTCCACATCCACTTACAGGAACTAACCAAGGAGGCAACCATGACCAATTTCGACAATTTCAAGGAAGAGGCGGTAAACGGCGTCACCTTCGAGTGCCCGGCGAGGCCCTTCCACTGGTGGCTCTCGTTCCGGGGCCGCGACTGGCCGAGAATCCCGGCGGACGAGATAGGGTTCCCGGTCCTGGGCCGCGACAACTTGCCGGCCGTCATCGGAACCATGATGGGGGGCTACTTCAACTACGTCCAGTACACCTACGGGCGCTCGCCCGAGGACTACGAGGTCTGGTTCGTGGACCGGGTGGACAAGTCCTTCTTCAAGATCAAGAACATCGACGAGGCGGTACCGATCTTGGGGGTGCGGAACGCCTACACCGTGCCCGGCTGGGTGGACGTGCCCGCCGACTGGCCGGCCCGCAAGCTCTTCAACCTCCCCTTCGGGCACGAGTCCCCCGGCGTCCAGGTCTGCTCGGCGGAGGAGCACGCCGCGCGCGAGGCCTTCAAGCGCGACTGGTCCGACGGCAAGTGGCCGGGCGGGCCCATCAACATAACCTAGCAACGTCAAACCGGGGGTCCGGGAAACCGGGCCCCCTGAAAGGAGAGAGCCATGACGCACAGGATAACCGACGTGGAGATAGCCGAGGCCATCGGCAAGAGCATCGCGGGTTACGTGGACGACGTCTGGGTAACCGAGGAGCACTGGCTGAACGACGGCGAAGCGTACGTGACGACGGTGCGGGCGCGCGGCACGCCGTCGGAGTTCAACCTGCTCTTCGGCGACTGCCCCGAGTTGAAGCGCCTGCTCACCCAGGACAGCGAGCTCGAGCGCTACTTGGACGAGAAGGCGATAGCCCGCGAGGCCGCTTGCGGCTGGGTCGCCGGGCTGGTCGACTACGGCGGCAACCCCTTGGACTTGGACTGGGACGGCCACAGGAGCCTGGTCAACACGGCCCTGCGCTACGCGGGGGCCGACCCGGACGACGGGGACGAGGCCGGACGCAACGCGGACTGCGGGTCCATGTTCGGTCCGGACGCGTTCTCCGAGATTTACGAGCACGTCGAGAACTGGATGGTCCAGAACTCCGTGGAGATCGCCTTCAAAATCGGCGCCTACAGACTCTACGTGACGTTCCGCCAGCTCTACCTGGAGGACCGTCGCCGCGAGGTCTGCGAGATTCCGCTCCCGAAGACGCTCAAAGCGCTGGAGGCCCTGGGCTTTAAGTCCCCGGAGCCGCGCCGGGTCAGGGGGTAGGGCATGATAGAAACCTACGTTGACTTGGCGCGGGCCCTGCGCGACCTCTGCAAGGCGCAGGGCTTCCGGGCCAGGATAATCAAACCCGCCGACGGATCCGACGCCGCCACTGTCGAGTACGGCCTGAGCCGCAAGGAGGCTCAGGAGTATGTCAATAGGTTCCCTGTTCACCTCCGGGAACGCGTCGGTTACAACGGGACTCGGATCATGCGCTTCGACGTTAACCGCGAGAGGCCGACCGGGCGCCGGGGCGTCCGGTCCGGTCGCGGCCAGATCGTCGTCTCCATTACCGAGGGCAAGCGGACGGGCGAGAGCTTCCATGTGGTGATGCGTTTGCCTGTGACGCTCCCCGTAAGGACGCTGAACGACGTCGCCAAGGTAATCAAGGCGTAGGCGCGGGCTTCCCCATCCCGTACGGGCGGGGCTTGGGCCCCGCCCGAAAGGAGGTGTCTTATGGGCTGGTTTGAAGAGAACGAGTGCGGCGATCCGTTCTTTTGGATCGACGAGGACGGCAACCTCTGCCTGGAGGACCCGGTCTACGAGGACGACCGTTGCGTGCGCGGGCTTCGGGCATGTGAAAAACTTTTCCTCTACAACCGCATGGATATGGAAGAGCGCTGGGGGGAGGCTTGGGATCGGAGCTTGGACGACGGGGAGTGGCACGCGGTGGACGTCTTCGACTTCCCTGGGCTCCTGTACCCGGCCAACAGGTTCAGGCTCGTGGAAGACTGGCGCGAGTTCATGCGTTCGGAGGGTGCGGATTGGCTGGGCGATGAAGACGACCTGCCCTCGGAAATGGCCAACTGGCCCAGCCATGAACAGCTGACGGAGTTCGTGGCCCGCTTCGGGCCCATGTCCGCCTTGCGCTGGGGAAAGCATGTGGAGTGGTACTGCCCGGACTCCGCCCGTTTTATAATCTATTGACTCCAGCTTATCGGATATGGTATCCATAGTTCTATAAGGAGGAGCTATCTTATGGAACTGATAACGCAGACCGAGAAGAACTACCCAGCGCTGTTGGCCGAGCCCTACTACCCCTTCAACATGTGGGTCACGCTCCAGAATATGTTGCATCCCGACTGGATACCGCTTTCGATTGGGTTCCACGCGGAACAGCATAACGCCTACCGGGCCGCGCAAAAGGTGGCGGCGGGGTACTTCAAGTACCTCAGGGAGCAGTTGGGTTCCGACATGGGAAACCCAGATAAGTACCGGGTCTACTTCGTCAACAGGATCGAGGGCTATTACGTCGAACTTGGCTCGCTCACCGCAGGGGTTATGCGCAATGTGGGGAAAATGATCATGGTCCCCGAGTGGGGGAAGCGCGACCCGTGCTGGCCGGAGGTGCAGGGGAAGAAGTTCCCGTCGACTTTCTTAGCCACGAGTTCGCAGGAGAACCCCTACATCGAGACCCTGCACCCTCGTTCCAAGCCGAGGAAGCCCCCGGAGAAGCCCGGTCCCGTGGACGGGATCACCATCGTTGATTAGTAATAACTCGGCCCGCACATTTTTTACGATTGAGCTTGACACCCCCCTCGGAGGGGAGTATAAGTGAGGCTGACCAATGGAAGAGAACCCCGTGCTCACTGCTTTGCTGGCCCGCGTGGCGAAGCTCGAGAACGATCATCGGGAGTTGCAGTTCGTCATCCTGTCCCGGCTCGTGGGACAGTGGCTCCCGGACACCAACAAGATACTCCTTGAGTTCCGCGAGGATATAGACAGCCTGAAGGCAACTGTCGGGTCCCAGGCGTCGCTCTCTGACGCCGAAGCGGCCAGGCCCTTCAAGAAGCACAAGAAGTATTTCAAGAACTACGTTGACTACCAACGCATCATGGAGATGAAGGAGGCAGGAGTTTCGATCAACAAGACCTCCCAGGTCCTGGGCATCCCCTACAGCTCGGTCCACGCCTATACCCATCTGAAGGCGGACGAGGTGGAGAACCTGAAGAGGAAGCACGACGCCGCCGAGCGGTACAACCTGGACATGGTCACGCGCCCGCCCCGCGAGCGCGAGATTCCTAGTCCTTCGGATTCATGATGGCGCGGATGATCTCCAGCTTTTCCCGCTGGTCGCTGGGGCGCAGGTGGGCGTAGCGCTGGGTCATCATGATGTTCTTGTGGCGCATCAGCTTCTGCACCGTGTAGAGGTCCGCGCCGTTCTGGACCAGCCAGGAGGCGAACGTGTGGCGGAAGGTGTGGAACCACGCCTTCTGCCGGGGGTCGGTGACCCCGGCGTTCAGGCCGAGGTCGGCGATGACCTTTTGAATGGTATCGCTGCGTCGCCTCCCGAAGATGAGTCCGTCCGCCCTGGGCTCGGTCTTTATCCTGTTAAGTAGTATCTCCGTTGCCTCCTTGACCAGGAGCAGGGGCTCCCGGCCCCCGCCCTTAGCCGTGATCATGATGGTCCCGGACTCCTCGTCCAGGTCCGCCGCCCGCATCCTGTAGATTTCGGTGAGCCTCGCCCCCGTGTAGAGGCTCACCGACGCGGCGTCCGCCCACCAGGATGAGTGCCGACCCAGCTCGTTGATGAGCGAGTCGGCCTCCTCCTTGGTGAAGTAGCGCTCGCCCTTGTTGTTGAGTTTGGGCAACCGCAAGCCCGCCGCCTTGCTCGCCGGGTTCTTCCCCTCCCACAGGCCCAGCCTGGAGGCGTTGTTGATCGCGGCGGAGAGAGTGTTCGCCGCTATGTTGGCCGTCATGGGGCTTCTGCCCGTTGCAAGCAGCTCGGAGACTATCGCCTCCACGTGCGGCGTGGTGAGTTCGCTCATCTTGAGCTTGCCCAGCGCGGGGCGGAGGTGAATGTTGATTCTGGAGCTGACCTGCCGGGACGACTTGGCTTTCTCCCAGAGATCCAGGACCTTGTCGACCGTCAGGTTCTGCTTCTCGTCCTTGGGCTTAGTGAGTATCTCCATCCTTATCTTGGAGGACTCTTCGGCGGTCATGCCCTCGGAGGCGCGCCCGGTAGTGAGCCACATCTTCTTCCCGTCCTCATACCAGCATATGTCGAACGACCTGTCAGCCCTCGGGCTGTCGTGGGCCGTCACTTCCCGGTAGAAAACGCCCTTGTACTTCTTGACATTGATTCGACTCATACTCAGGACCTCCGTCAGTATCTTTTCGGTAAATCCGGGGTTTAGGCACCCTGTTAAAGTATCGGTTATTTCTAGCTCGGACTAAAGAGCCGCGCGAAAATGTCCCTCGCGTCGGCGCAGTCGCCCAAGTTGCTCAGGACCGTTGCTAAGTTGTTGAGGAAGGTTCGGGTTTGCGGGTGTTCCGGCCCCTTGATCCTACTCCCAGGCCCCGAGATCGGCCGTCGGCATGTCCCTGGTTGCGGCGGAGTTGCCCTGCAAGTACAGGACGTTGGCCAATTCGGTGCGGGCGGCCAGTGTGTCGGGGTGCTCCTGCCCGAGGAGCCTCCTGCGGGCTTTCTCCACTGCTCGAAATCGTCCCGGGCGGCGGCGAAGTCGCCCAGGCCTGCCAGGGCGTTTGCCAGACGGATACCTTATCCCGTGAACGACTGTCAATCTAATTAAGTTTAATTATTTTTAATTATATATAATTGTCCCGATAATACCTGATTATTCTCACGTGTTCTATCGCTGTTGCTCACAAGCCAGGCTAACCTTCCGAATTATTATGGCGACGTCATCCTTTAATGAATGAATGGGTGGTTAGGCTTGGTCAGGAATCCCCTCCAAAACCGGGCTGGAATTCTGACGCCCCCCCTTTTCCTCCTCCCAGCCCCTCCTTCAAATTGCTTCCGGCGTTCAATTAATGTACAATTAAAAATCACTTCGGGACGGAATGCCGTCCTCCGGTCGATCGGCTCCAGGCAGTCCAGGGCACCCGGGAGGAACTCATGACGAACGCTGTCGGTCCGGATATCCCGGAAATTGGCATCAACATAGCCAATTTTTCTCAACTGAGGACCGAAGGCTACGTTTAC
>JAIRZX010000231.1 GCA_031267005.1 Deltaproteobacteria bacterium | reverse complement strand
GTTGCCGGGCCAGCTGTGCCGCAGGACGGCGTCCATGGCGCTCCGGTCCAGGCCCGCCACGTCCTTCTTGTTCTTGGCCGCGAAGGCCTTGACGAAATGGTCGGCCAGGGCCGGGAGATCCCCCGCGCGCTCCCGCAGGGAAGGCACGCGGACCGTGATGACGTTCAGGCGGTAGAAGAGATCCTCCCGGAAGAGCTTCTGGGCTATCATCTGCTCCAGGTCCTTGTTGGTGGCGGCGAGGAAGCGCACGTCCACCTTCGCCACCTCGTCGCTTCCAAGAGGCTGGATCTCCCCCTCCTGGAGGGTCCGGAGGAGCTTGGCCTGGAACGCCGCCGACACGTCGCCTATCTCGTCCAGGAAGACCGTGCCGCCGTCGGCAGTCTTGAGCCTCCCCACGCGATGGCTCACGGCGTCGGTGAACGCGCCCTTCTCGTGGCCGAAAAGCTCGCTCTCCAGAAGCTGGTCGGAGAGCGCCGCGCAGTTTATCGTGACGAAGTGCTCCGAGGCCCTCAGGGAGTTCTTCTGGATAAGGCGCGCCACCTTCTCCTTGCCCGTCCCGCTCTCGCCGGTAATGAGAACGGTGGCCTCGCTCCTGGCAGAGCGGAGGGCTATGTCCATCATCTCCCTGAAGGCAGGGGAGTCGCCCACCAGCCCATGGTCCGCGTCGGCGCCCGCCCCCCCCGCCGAGGCCTTCTCGTCGCCTACGGCCTTGCGGTCGAGAAGCTTGTCCAGGGCATGCTTCAGGACCTTCAGGTCCAAGGGCTTGCCCAGGTAGTCGCTCGCCCCGCCCTTCAGCGCGTCCACCGCGTCCTGCCAGCCAGCGTAGGCCGTCATGATGATGACGGGCGTCCTCCTGTTGAGGCCCTCGGACGACCGGAGCTTCTCCAGGGTTTCAAGCCCGTCGCGCTCGGTGTCCATGCGCACGTCCATGAGGATCAGCCTGTAGGGCTTTTTGGACGCCATCGCCAGGGCCGCCGCGCCTCCGGTCGCCGTCTCGACGGCGTGGCGCCAGTCCGCCACTACCGTCTTCAGCATAAAGAGGTGCTCGTCGTCGTCGTCCACGATGAGGATGGGGTCTTTGGCGGTCATGTGCGGTAAGGCCTCCTGCCCCCCCTGGGGGCGTAAGGGGGAAAGGGCCGGGCGCTTAGCCCCCCCCGGCCCCGGGGCGCTAGCTTTTCAGGTGTTCCAGATCGAACTTCTTGAGCCAGGCGGCCAGGGTCTTGCGGGTGATCTTCAAATCCACCGCGGCGTGCGCTATGACTCCCTTGCGGCGGATCATGGCGTCCTCGGCCGCCTTGCGCTTCTTGTCGTCGATGGAAGTGGAGGCCGGGAAGGCGGAGGGGGACAGCCCCCCCCCCGCGAAATCCCCCGCGGCCGGCGCGGGAAACGGGGAGGGCTCGAAGCGGATGGCCATGTCCGCCTCGGTCACGAGATCCCCCTCGGCAAGTATGACGGCCCGTTCCATGGCGTTCTGGAGCTCGCGCACGTTGCCGGGCCAGGAGTGCCGCCTCACCGCCTCCATGGCGCCCGGGTCCAGCCCCCGCACGGCGGAGCCGTTCCGCGCTGCGTACTCGGCCACGAAATGTTCGGCGAGGGCGTCCAGATCCGCCCCGCGCTCGCGCAGCGGCGGGACCTCGACGCGGATGACGTTCAAGCGGTAGTAGAGATCGTCGCGGAACTCGCCCCGCCTGACCAGGCCCTCGATGTCGCGGTTGGTGGCGGCGATGAAGCGCACGTCCACCTTGTCCAGCCTGTCGCTCCCGACGGGCTGGATCTCCCCCTCCTGGAGGGTCCGGAGGAGCTTGGCCTGGAAAGCCGGGCTGGTGTCGGCTATCTCGTCCAAAAAAACTGTGCCGCCGTCCGCCGCCTTGAGCCTCCCGCCGCGCTTCACCGCCTCGTTGAATGCCCCGGCTACGTGGCCGAAAAGCTCGGACTCCAGAAGGGTCTCGGTCAGCGCCGCACAGTTTATCGCTACGAACGGCTCCGAGGCCCTCGGGGAGTTCTGCGCGATAAGCCGCGCCACGAGCTCCTTGCCGGTCCCGCTTTCGCCGGTGATGAGCACCGTCGCCCTGGCCGGGGCCGCCCTCAGCGCCACCTTCCTCATCTTGAGGAAGGCCTCAGAAGTCCCGATGAGGCCGCAGTCCGCCGCCGCCCCGGCCCGTCCGCCCGCCTCCACGCTCACGGGCTCGCGCCCCAGCGCCCCCTCCACGGCGTGCCTCATGACGTTCAGGTCCAGCGGCTTGAAAAGGTAGTCGCTCGCCCCGCCCTTCAAGGCGTCCACGGCGTCCTGGACCTCGGCGTAGGCGGTCATGACGACTACCGGGGTGCGCCGGTTGGGCCCGTCTCCCGCGCGGATCTTAAGCAGGGCGAGGATGCCGTCCCGGGGCGTGTCCATGCGCACGTCCATGAGGATTACGGAATAGTGCCTGCGCCCCGCCGCCGCCAGCGCCTCGGCCCCGCCTCCGGCGGTGTCGACGTCGTAGCCCCAGTCCCCGAGGGCCACCGTCAGCATGGCGAGGATGTCTCCGTCGTCGTCGACAACTAGGATAGGGGCGGGCATCTTCGGTCGGGCCTCCTGGCCGGGACGCGGGGCATGGTGGGCGGAGCCGGTCAAAGACGGAAAGGAAAGGGTCCGGGCTGGAGCGGGACTGCCAGGAACGGACGGTGCTGGCAAGGGCCCGATGGAATGGGCTGGGAAAACAGGATTTCAAGGGAAGCCGCATGGCCTCACGCGACGAAGCGCAAGGCATTCGGGAAAGGTCCTGGAAGACCCCCAACAGGGCTTTCCGGCTCCTGGCCGAGGATTATAATTCTCTTTACCTATTCTAGCATACAGGCTACAATATGAAAAGTTCTTCTAAAGGACCGACTGAAGGATCTTTTCTCGCATCCGTTCACCAGAGAACGCTAGGCATCAATGTTTAGTAGCCAACTGTAACCTCGATGTCCTGCGACCACTTCAAGAACAAGTAGTGGTATAGTATCAGTTCAAGGGGGAGGAGATAGATGGTTAGGGGGAAGTAGCTCCAACTGCCTTGATAGCCAAAATTACTAAACAGTATCAGTACGCGGGCGTGCTAGACTTGGCGCTGGACGGATTAACCGGAAGGGCGGCACGGCCCTCATAACGGCGCTGGGCGGCCTTGCCGCACGTGGGCCTGTACCCCACCACAACCGGGGCTGACAGGTCAGTTATCACAGTTAACGGGTACTCCGTTCATAGAGGTCTGGACCCAGTCCCAGGCTGTCGGCTAACCCTCTCCACCCGGACTCAGGTTTTCCGCTCCGAGGCAAGTCTGACGGCCACCTGATACCCCGCCTGTTCGCTCCCGAAGCCAGGCCGACATCCTTCTGAAACCAGGCTTGCTTTCCCCAATGCACTGTTCCTTCTCTTCTCGTCAACTAATTCAAAGCCTGCTTACGAAACAGGATATCCGCCAGAAATGAAGTATTCTTGCAACAATCTATTTCAAGTTCACCAATAATAAATTATCACTTCGAGCTTCCAAAATTCGCTTTGAATTGGATTAGTCCTGGACTTTTCCACTTTCGGAAATGTCCGGATACCCGAACAATCAAAAAAGTCGACAGATTCAGGCGCAGGATGACATGCGGACACCCTGCGCCGATCTGTCGTCTCACTGGTGTTCAGGATTAAATTCTCCCTAAGCACGCAACTTTACGGGATTAGGGATTCGAGCTAACTGGTGCAACGCTACGGACAGCTCCGAAACGTATCCAGCTCGGTTCTTGTCTACCAACCAGAGGTGTGGCTGGTATGGCTCTCGTGGCTACTGTGGCTACTGTGGCTGTAATGTCCTGCGGAAAGCCACTCCGCGGCGATGGAGTTCGTGGCGTCAGTGAAGAATAGGGGGCCGGGCTTGAAGGACACCTGGTCAATACGTACTAGCGAGTCGACCCCAGGAGCCAACTGGTTGACGGTGGAACTGATTCCTGAAGCGACAAACCCCGCAATGGCGAACAGGACAAAGATTATGAATCGCATGGTTGTAAACTCCTTAATGATACGAGTTACTAAAGCAGGTGAAGAATTTTACAGGAGCAGGCTCCAGTCTGTTTTAGGAAAAATTTTGAATACTAAAAAACCAGTTTTGAATCCCTTTCAATGATCTCAAAAAAAAACTTTGGTCCCGGAATGGACAAGGAGCTAAGCACAATCGTATACCGCTGGACGTCAATGAAATTCGTAAAAAATATCGAGACACGGTTAAGAAACTTTGAAATTTTTTCCTTGCATGGTTGCTTGACATCTAGTACTTCAAGACCGATGTTATCATATTCTGTTCTGCTTATAAGTCTGAGACGCGGCTAAAGTGGCTCGCATGGCTGTGATGGCTGTAATGATGTTGCGCAAGCAGACCGCAATCGCCGTTCACAGACAATACATCGGTGAAATATAGAAGGCCGTTCTCGCATACTGCCTTGTCCACGCGGGTGAACGAGAGCGGGGCAAAAGAATTCTGGCTCGTGCCTGTTTCTAAGCCCGAGACGAGAAGCCCCAAGATGGCAAAGAGGGAAAAAATTAGAAAACGCATGTTGATAATTCCTCGTTAGACAGGTTTAAACAACCGAATTATATTGAAATAGAAACTGAACCGTGAAGGATAAAAAATAAAATTTTGTCTGCCTAAACGAAAAGATTTACTTGTTAACGCCCACGTGTGACCGGAGGTACTCCTCGAGGCTTCCAAAGGGTTAAGGATTAAGGACTTCTGCCTGGTGCCTCACAGGCGGTCGATCAATGGTTGGCCGATTGCCTTCGGGAGGAACCGGAAAACCAGGCCAAGCCGGGCCAAATAAGGGATCAACCCCAACATGCTGAAGAGTCATCGCATGCGTCCTCCCTGAATGGCCGGACTAGATCGCCCGGCAAAAAAGCCGAAGTTCCGAAAAACCCGGCACACTTGTCCTTCTTTGAGCACTCCTCGCACTGGGACATGAAGATGTTCTTCCAGCTTGAAATGGACTGGCGGGCGAAAGGGCGCGTCTTTTCAGAGCACAGACACAAGGGCACGTTGTATACCGAAACAGGAAGGCCAGCACGGTACATGCTCATGACCGCCTCTTCCAGACAATCCCGGTATTCCAGCGGGGAGACGTTTATCTCATCGAAATTCTTAAAGGCCTGTCCGCAGATTTCCATCCCCATAAAAGCATAGTGGGCGCAAAAAGGGAAATAGGAATACATCTGTTCGGAGAACCTTTTAAGCCTATTGAAATTCCCTTTCGATATTACATGGCGTATTTCTACCGCGCATCCCAGCTTCGCCAGGTTGTAGATTCCCGCCTGTGCGGCGGCATAGCTTCCTCTGGCACCGACAAGCCGGTCATGCACGGTGTCTATATCTGAATGAAGGGACACGCAGAACAGAGCCTTCCCGTTCGAGGCAGAGGCGGTCTTGCCCGCAAATTCAGGATCACTGAAGAGCTTCCCGTTGGTGAGCACGTTTACGGCGGCTTCCGGATGCTCTCGGGAACATCTCTCGAGCACCTTCAGGAATCTAGCGCCAAGCACTGTTGGCTCACCGCCGGTAATGCATATCTGCTTCACGCTCCTGGAACGGAGGCAATCGAGGACCTTCTCCGCTCGGACTAAATCCTGAGGATCGTGAATTGCTGGTGGCTGAGGGCACATGAGGCAATCGCAGTTGCACGCCTTCGTGACGAACAGGGAGTTTTGGGAAGAGTTTGCCCCCCACAGCACCGTCACGGTCCCGTCGGAAGTTAGCATGACGATATCCCCTTCTTCTACACCCTCCGTGCCAGAAGCGGCGTATATCCCGTCAGGGTGCAGTAAACCTCCTTTCATGCCCTCGGTTAAATACCCGGCGTAGCCCAGGCAGTCGAAACCGAGAGTGTCTGCTAGCCGAATGCGACCGCTCCTGCGGTAGAACGGCACGCCTGTCCTGGTTATTTCACCCACTATACTTCCGAACTCCCCGGAAGCGGTGCCTCTAACAGTTTTCATGACGCTCTACCAGAAATCTGTTCTTAGTTATCCAGCTCCAAATTACGTCCAGCTTAAACGGATCATTCTCTTTAAGTATCCGGAAGAGCCCGTTGAAAACCCCCTTGTGTTTCGCGCAGAAAGGCGAACATTCCATGCTCCTCAGTTCGTCACCTGTCTCCAGGTAGTTTCTGACCGGATCCGTTCCACAGAAGGCCTGATAGACGCATCTGGCGCAACACGGCGTAGTCTCCACGCAAGCTCCAGCCGTCAAAGCCCTGAGTTTCTTTCCCGCGAAGATGTCCTCGAAGCTGTCGTTTAAGACATTCCCGAGGAAAAAATGCCTATCGCCCATCCGGGCTAACATCCTGGCCTCGTCAGAAGGGAATACTGACCCGTCGTAATCGTATATGGCACCGCTTATCCCGCAACCGGACGGTGACTGCAGGTCCACAAAGCCAGTCGGATATGGCGTGAGTATCCTGGAAAAGAGAAGCGAAGCGAAATATTCTGGGAAATAAACATTCCTATTTAGCTCGAATATGTACTCCAGGGACTTCAAGTAGCAATCGACGAACGATTCAGAGGCATAGCCCAGGGTCCTGGCGTCCTCAGCCGCGAAACCATAAGGGTTTAACGATCTAATGAAGATCCCGTTCATGCCCAGCCTAAGATACTCGTCGGTCACCTCGCCCATTCTTCCAAGGGTATGGGCGGTAGTAGTCATTAGCGCGTTTACTGAGCCATTGCCGAGCACCCCTCTTGCCAGCTCGAGCTTCGACTCGAACCCGGCGTGAGTTGCCCCGCCCTGCCGGGTCTTCCGGCACATGTCGTGCAAACATTGCGGGCCGTCCAGGGAAGTGGAGATACTCACTCGGTGATCCCTCAGGAAACTGAGCTGGTCGAGTGTGACGGCTGTGAGGTTCGTGCAGACCACGAAACTCGCCTCCTTGCCGGTCTCAGTCGCCTTCCTCTCCGCGTATTTCACCGTGTCCCGGATGACCGTCCAGTTCAGGAGAGGCTCGCCCCCCTGGAACTCTATCTTCGGATGCCTTGAAGGCGACCGGAAGACCATGTCCACGATCTTAAAAGCGGTTTCCGAGGTCATGTCAAACTGGGACGCTCCCTCGTCGGCGCTGGACGCCTGACAATAGTCGCACCGTTGGTTGCAACGGAGAGTTACCACCAGCATGTGGAGGGAAGTGAACTCCCTCAGGAAAGACTTCCTGGTCCTGTAGCGGGCAGCGATCTTCTGAAGGGAGAGCTCCGGATCATCCTGGTACAAGAAAAGTTTGGACTTGAGGTCAAGGAACTCGTCCGACGACTCGTCCATCCGATGTTCTATGAAGCTGGAGAACACCTCCTCAGCCAGGAAATAGTGGTCCCCGCACTCGTTCACGACGAGAACATTTCTCGCTGGCACCCTCCCGAACTGAAATGGGAGCAGACTATACATCCTTCCCTCCCACCTGCAAGAAGGCGTAGTCCACTATGGTCTGCCGGAGCCCCCCGAACTCCTTTTCCAGATCCAGGCGAATCTGGGTGTCCACCAGATCGTTTAATACGTCCATCAGGAAGGTCTCGTTGACCGTGGTCCCGTCCTTGGCCGAGAAGCTCAACTCGATCTGCTTTTCGCCGGACGGACGGGCCGACACCCAATACCGGGAGGAGCGTCTGCCCGCGACCGTCAGCACGCAGTCCCGCTCGAAAAAGAGCTTGAAGGCCCTGACGGTACCGAACTTCCCGTCTTCAGAGATCTCGAACTGCGTTGTTTCTCGGTCTTCTTTAGAAAACATGATGGTCTGAACCTTTGATAGCCACATCAGCCGAACGGAGCAACCAGTTCCATGCCTTACAGAAGGGCAAGATGTCTAGATGAGGGGGGAGCGGCTTTAGTGGGAACCGTCCGTTTCTGCCAAACTTACCGGACAGTGGCAAGGTCGACGCAACTCAAGGATCTACACGGCCGTTTCCAGCCCTAGCCTCAATACTCCTAACTTAAGGATTCCTCATTTTTTAATTTTTGGTTGGGACTTCTCGCATATGTTTATGGGTTGCTCTTTTCGTCTAAGAGGATAGTTGCTCATCTTACGTTTTACACCACGAAAATTCTTTATTCCTCTGCTACTTTTACAGAGAGCTT
>JAIRZX010000192.1 GCA_031267005.1 Deltaproteobacteria bacterium | reverse complement strand
GGCCCCGCCCTCCGCTTCGGCCCCGCCCTCCGCTTCGGCCCCGCCCTCCGCTTCGGCCCCGCCCTCCGCTTCGGCCCCGCCCTCCGCTTCGGCCTCCCCCTCCGCTTCGGACGCGCCTGGCGGGCAGGCGCCCCCGGCCGGCGCCGCCCCGGTTGCCCCGGCCGGCTACCGTTACGTGGGGGCCAGGCTGGCCGACACCGGGGCGCTCGTCGCCGCCAACACCCCCATCCTGGACGTTGTCTCCCTCGATCCCCTGCTCGTGGTGGTGGACGTGATTGAGAAGGACTACCCCCGGATAAGCGTGGGCATGGAGGCCTCCGTGAGGGCCGAGGCCTTCCCCGGGCGGACCTTCCAGGCCACGGTCAAGAGGGTGGCCCCCGTGCTGTCCGCAAGTTCCCGCCAGGCCAGGGTGGAGCTGGAGGTCCCCAACCCGGGCCTCAAGCTCAAGCCCGGCATGTACGCCGAGGCGGTCTTCACCTTCGACAGGCGCGAAGGCGTCTGGTCAGTGGCGGCCGACGTCCCCTACCGCAAGTACGACGGCCACGTCATCTTCGTGGCGGACCCCGCGACCGGCAAGGTCGAGGAAAGGCGCGTGCGGCTGGGCATCCGCGAGGGCGACCGCGTGGAACTCCTGGACTCCGGCCCCATCGAGGGGCCCGTGGTCACCATGGGCCAGCACCTTCTGAGGGACGGCCAGGCCTACCGCGTGCCCGGGGCCGAGCCGGTGCCCGCCTCGGGCGTGAAGCCATCCTCCGGCCGCCAGGGGCCGGGAGGGGGGCTCTCGGCGTCTTGAGGCCCATTTTCCCGCCGTCCGGGCTGAGGCCGGGGCGCCTTTGAGGGGACGGCGCCCCCAGGTGGCCTCCGGAGGTTTCCGGAAGCTACCGGGCAGCCCGCGGCGGCTATTTTTTTTCCGGCCGCCGGGGCGAAAGGGCCCCCGCGGCGCCCCAAGACCTCCCCGGGCCGCCTGAAGCCTAAGACATGGGGCCGTTGCCTGCGCTTTTTCAGGGCGCGGCCCCGGCCCCATGTCCCAGGCCTCCCCGCCGCCCGCCCCACGCGCGCCTTGCCGGCAGTACCCGGCGGTGCGCCCGCCCCCCGCATGCCGGGACCCGGCGCGCCGGCGCCGTCCCGCCCGGCCGAGGGCGCCCGAAAGGCCTAAACGCATGAACCTCATCCGCCAGGCGGTCAGACGGCCCATCTTCACTTCAATGGGCATGCTCATAATACTAGTGGTGGGCATGTTCTCGCTCGGGCGCATACCCCTGGACTTGATGCCGGAGCTGACCTTCCCGGTCATAACGGTGCGCACCACGTACGAGAACGCCGCGCCGGTCGACGTCGAGGAACAGATAACGAAGCCCCTGGAGAGGACGCTCGCGGCGATTCCCGGGCTGGAGGAGCTCTCGTCCGTGTCCGCCGAAGGCACGTCCTCCATATTCCTTGAGTTCGGCTGGGACGTGAACCTGGACGAGGCCACCAACGACATAAGGGACCGCATAGAGCGCGTCATCTCCCGGCTCCCGGACGAGGTGGACCGGCCCGCCATCCAGAAGTTCGACACGGCCATGCGGCCCATAATGTTTTTGGGCATCGAGTCGAGCTTCCACCCGGTTGACCTCAAGGCCTACATAGAGGACGAGATAAGCTACCGCCTGGAGCGCTCGGCGGGGGTGGCCTCGGTCTCGCCCTACGGCGGGCTGGACCGCGAGTTCCGGGTGGAGCTGGACCATTCCAAGGTGAAGGCCCTGGGAGTGGATTTGGCGGCCCTGGTGGTCGGCATCATGGGCGAGAACGTGACCGAGGCCGGAGGCGACCTCGACCGGGGGCGCATGTCCGTCGCCGTGCGCACCAAGGGCGAGTTCGCCACCCTCGACGACCTGGGGAGCGTCTTAGTCGCCCGTACCCCCGAGGGGGAAGTGAGGTTGCGCGACATAGCCGACGTGTCCGACACCTGGGAGCGCGTCACCCGCATCACCCGCGTGAACTCCCGTGAAGGGCAGTTCATGGGGCTCTTCAAGCAGTCCGGGGCCAACACGGTGGACGTGGCGGGCACGGCCCTGACCGCGATAGACGGGATCAACAGGACCCTGGCCAACGTCCGCATCGAGCCGCTGTTCGACTCCTCCGTCTACATCAAGCGGGCGATAAGGACCGTTGCGGACTCCGCCGCCCTGGGCGGGCTCCTCGCCGTGTTCGTCATCTTCTTCTTCCTCCAGCACGTGAAGAGCACCCTGGTGCTCTCCCTGGCCATCCCCATTTCGATAGTCGCCACCTTCGCCGCCATGTACGCCTTCGGGCTCACGCTGAACATAGTGACCCTGGGGGCCCTGGCTTTGGGCACGGGGATGCTGGTGGACAACTCGATAGTGGTCCTGGACAACATCTTCCGCCTCCGGACGTCGGGCATGGGTCCCGAGGAGGCCGCTGTCGAAGGGGCCGGGGAGGTGGGGGGCGCCATCCTGGCGTCCACGCTCACCACCCTTTCGGTCTTCGCGCCGCTGGCCTTCCTCACGGGGCTCGCGGGCGTGATGTTCAGGCCCTTCGCCCTCACCATCTGCTTCGCCTTGGCCGCGTCGTACCTGGTGTCGCTCACGCTGGTGCCGATGCTCGCCAGGCACATGCTCTCCTCGCCCGAAGGGCCCGTCCCGGGGAAGGCCCCCGCCGCCGGGGGGGAGGCGGGGGCGGCCCACCGCCGCTTCGGGGAACCCAGGTGGTTCAGGGGCTTTTTCAAGGGCGTGGACGAATTCTACATCCGGTGGCTCGCCTGGGCGCTCGGGCACCCCTGGAAGGTCGTAATCTGCTGCTTCGCCGTGACCGCCCTGTCCCTGGGAGTAACCACGCAGGTCGGGCGCGAGTTCATACCCCGCACGGACGAGTCGGCTTTCCGCGTGTACCTGACCATGGAGCCCGGGACCAGGGTCGAGAAGACATCCGAGACCCTCCAGGCCATAGAAAACATCATCGTGCGCGAGGTGCCGGAGATAAGGGCGTCCAGCTCCGACATAGGCGGCTCGGGGGGCATGTCCGGCCGGGGGAGCCACAAGGGCGAGTTCCAGGTCCGGCTGGTCCCGGTACGCGACCGCGAGCGTTCCGTCTTCGAGATCCTCGACCACATAAGGCCGTTGGTCAACGACATCCCGGGGGCCGAGGTCAGGATGCGCGCCGAGCAGTCCTTCCTGGTGGGCGGCGCGGGCGGGGCCGGGAGCGACCGCATCCAGATAGAGCTGAGGGGCAACGACCTGGAGGAGGCGGGCAGGCTCTCACGGGCCATGCGCGGGATAGTCGAGCGCGTGGACGGGGTCACGGACGTGTACCTGTCCAACGAGGACGCGGCCCCGGAGGAGCTTGTCGTGATCGACCGCGACCGGGCGGCCGACGCCGGGCTCAAGGTGGCGGACGTGTCCGCGCTCGTGAAGGCCGCCGTGGGGGGCACAGTGGCCGGGGCCTTCCGGGTGGACGGCAAGGAGTACGACATCAGGGTCAAGCTGAAGGACTCCGAGCGGCTTTCCGTCGAGGAGATAATGTCGTTGCCCGTCGTGAATTCCCGCGGCGAGAAGGCCGTTTTGGCCAACGTGGCGAGGGCCGTCTCCGGCACGGGGCCCGCCTCGGTCACCCGCCGCAACCAGGCGCGGGTGGTATCGCTCAACGCCGATCTGACCGACAGGCCGCTGGGCGACGTCTTAAGCGACATAGACGCGGAGCTGAAGACCCTCCCCATGGGCCGCGACTTCAGCTACAGCTTCACCGGCGAGGCCGAGGAGCTGGAGGAGACCTTCTCGGGCCTGAAGAAGGTCCTGATCATGTCGATCTTCCTGGTTTACATGGTCATGGCCTGCCAGTTCGAGCAGCTGAAAGGGCCCCTCGTCGTCATGTTCGCGCTCCCCTTCGCGGCCATAGGCATAGCCTGGGCGCACTTCCTGACGGGGATATCCTTCAACATCAACTCCTTCATCGGCGTCATCATGCTGGCGGGGATAGTCATCAACAACTCGATAATCCTGGTGGACCACGCCAACCTCATCCGCAGGCGGGACGGCGTGGCCCTGGTGCCGGCGCTCATCGAGACCGGCCGCAGGAGGCTCAGGCCCATCAAGATGACCACCCTCACCACGATCCTGGGCCTCATCCCCATGGCCTGGGGCATGGGCGAGGGCGCGGAGTCCCAGATACCCCTGGGCCGCTCGGTCATAGGGGGGCTCACCACCTCCACCATGATAACCCTTTTCCTGGTGCCCTGCGTGTACCTGCTGATGTTCCGCCGCCAGGAGAAGACCGCCCTGGAGAAGGCCGCCGAAAAGGCCCTGCCCGACGGCGGCGGGGCCGCCCCCGGCCCGGGGCTTCCCGCCCCGGCCGGAGGCGCGGGCCTGGCGGAGGGGGCCTGAGGGGCTTTCTCCGGCCGGCGGCCCCCCTCCCTGCTCCGGAAGGCGGCGCCCCGGAGGCTCCGGAAGGCGCGGCCCCCGGGCTCCGGAAGGCCGCAAGGGTTCGTGGATGGTTCCGTCCGGGCCCCGGTTGCCGCCGAAGGCCCGCAGGGCGGCCCTGGCCCGGCGGCAACTTCTAAACCGCCCCCCAGGTCGCCCAAGTTTAACGATAATCAGATTTTACCCAATGATTCCATATGTTTAGCCTTGGGAAAATCCCCGTTTTATCCTCCGGGACCAAAACTCCGCCAACTGCATCCAGGGGGGGCGAGGCTTGCCCGGGCCATCCCCCGCGTGCCGTCCCGGACGCCGACGCCCTCGCCAAGACCGCCGGACCCCAGCGCCCCGCCGTGACGGCTACGGCACCGCTCCTCAACTCCGCCCTCCGGGCTGCGGAGCGTCCCTCGGGGGCGAGGCGGCCGGCCGTCGTCCCCGGCGCGAAGGGATCCGCTTCCGCCCCGGGGGAGTAGGCCTGTAAGCGAGTTCTGCGGCTCCGGCACGGTCTCCGCTGGATGGCCAAGGCGCCGAGCCTCCCAACCCGGCTCGTTGGAGTTGGACTCGGGTTGCGACCGCCCGTTGCTTTCAGGGCCTAAAAGGCTTGTTTTCGCGCATAATGCTCCTTGTGTTACAATTGGCGTCGGGAATTCCCGTACGCCGCGAGGCGGCCTTGAACCCGGAGCCTTGACCTGACGTCCGGTTCACGTCCGCCGGGTTTCGCGGCGCGGCCCGCCGCCGTTGCCGCCCGGCCGACGGCTCCCGGCGGGCCGTCCCATAGCTTCAGGGGCTTTTGCCAAGTCCTTTGGGGAAACGGCGGCCCATGCCGCCGGAAGCAACGGGCCTCCCGGGATAACGGCGCACGACGATTAGTCCGCAGGAGCGACACGGCGCCTTGCAAACCTGCCGCAGGTGGCTGCATGACCCTCGATCTTCCTACCGTAATGTCGATCTTCGCAGTAATTGTCGTCCTTTGTACGTTCTTTCTCAGTTTTTTCGGCCATAGAACGTTAACCTCCCTTGACCGTAATCTTGGTGAAGTAAAAAACGATATTCGTGACGTGAAAGCCGATATAGGTGTCCTGAACACCAGGATGGCTGTGGTGGAAGCCGATGTAGGTGTCCTGAAAGCCGATGTAGGTGTCCTGAAAGCCGATGTAGGTTTCCTGAAAGCCGATGTAGGTGTCCTGAAAGCCGATGTAGGTTTCCTGAAAGCCGATGTAGGTGTCCTGAAAGCCGATGTAGGTGTCCTGAAAGCCGATGTAGGTTTCCTGAAAGCCGATGTAGGTGTCC
>JAIRZX010000124.1 GCA_031267005.1 Deltaproteobacteria bacterium | reverse complement strand
ATGACATTTTGATTGTGGATAAGGACCGGACATTTTAAAAGTGTGGTGACAAGACTATAATTTTTCCCGTGATTTATAGGGAAAGATAAAATTTTCGAAGTAAACTGAATTTAGAAAATTTTAAACTTAGACTTTTATGCGCATTTAACAATCATTGCCATGGAATTATATTGTAAAATCGTTTCAATTTAAGGATGAAGTGGCGCCCCAAGAAGGCGGGGCGCCCCAACACAGGTAAACTGACACGGCTTCAATTATTTAATTTCTATGAATTTGATAATGCTGTCCATAATGCCGCAATCACTGTTTTCTCCATCCGAAATTATAGTTTGGACATTTTCAACAAATACTTTCACCTTTTTATTAACATTAGCTTCATTTTCAAAAAAATATGATACGCTGTCATCAAAGAAAAAATATTCTGATTTTCCATTGGATTCTATTTCGGCTTGTTGGAAATCTCCCACTTCAAGTGCTTTAAAAGTTCCTTGATACACTTGAAAATTCATAACTGTTCTGGGACATGCTGCCGTTTCAGAAGTCATGACTTCAATGGGAACTGGAGATAAGAAGGGAGCTCTAAAATTTTCAGTTAGATCAACTTGTTTGCCGTCTACGAGTCCAAGAACTTTAGTGATGTTAAATTGCACTACTGGCCTGGCAGTAATTAATTTCCCGTTTATGAAGGCAGGAGACTGAAAATTGATTGGATCGTTAAAAATAATATTGCCTATATTTGTTTGGACAACCAGGTTTGTTACGGGTTTGAGGTTAGCGCCGTCCACTTGAGAGTGATCGATGGTAAATACATACGTCTTGTTGTCATAATTTGAGGTATCGGCGTGGTAAACATAGCTGTTCCAAATGAACATTGGCAAGCGCAAATCAAGCTTCTCCTGCGCCAGCGCCGTACGTGCTGATACGGCAATCAAGGCTGTTGCGGCTAGGTTTAGAATAAGCAACAATACGGACAGTTTCAAGAGCGTCGTTTTCATAATTGAATGTCCCCTTTCAGTTGAGGCAAGCGAAATTCGGCGTCTGCGCATCAGCATCGCCGGGCGGACGCAAGGATTATCGGAAACAGTTTTGGACTGCTTATATATCTACATACAAATTCTTGAAAGTCAACCTCAAAACGATTTGCTGCCAACGACCAACGGGGAGCCGCCGACGGTTAGCTGTCAGCCGCCTAAGCGGCAAATGGTCACCGCCGCCAGACTGATCGCCCTTTAAAGCCGATCCGGAACCATGCTGGATTATCCGGTGCTTGATCCCGTAAGCGGACCCGAAGGGCACCACGCGCCCAGCTGGTTCTGGCCCTTATCCTTTCTCCGCCTCCACGGCATCCCCGACATCCCGCTTCTTCCGGACCCAGTCCCCGTTTACGGGAATCCGGCGCGTCCAGCTCGGGGAAAGAGCCATGGCCAGGCGGCCCCGCTCCGGTCCGGGACCCTGCTGGAGACCGAGACGTCGGAAACCGGCGCCGCAACCCGCCGCAATCTCCCCCCCGTCCGATTCCAAGAAGTCCTCCCGCACACCTTAAACCGAAAATCTTCACCGCTCTGTACGCCTTCAATAGGAATACCGGTCTGCCGCTCCCGCTAAAATAACTATCATCAACAGGCTGCCGGGCTTGAAAGGGGTCCTTCGCTCCCTCCGAGTATTTTCGGGTGCTGCCCGCGCCCTTTCGGGCTCTTTCCAGGCGCGCCCGAGCCCCTCCGAGCGCTTTCCTGGAGCCGCCAGCGCTGTCCGAGCCACTTTCGTGCCTCTTCCGGCCCTCGGCCACCCGTCACGAGGACGCCCTTCCGGCCCTCGCGCGGACCCTTTCCTGCTTGATTTCGGCACCCGTCAGGAGGCCTTCTCCTTCTCCGCAGCCGGGTCAGGGCCGCCTGGGTTCACCCCCCCGCGTTCCCGCCGCCCGGGCCCCCGCCCGCAACCAGGCTCTCCGCGAGCCGCCTCATGCCTTCCGCCTGGCTCACCTGCGGCTCGTAGCCAAGGAGTTCGCGGGCCCTGGAAAGGTCGAAGTAGTGGCTTGTAGTGAGTTGGAGAGCCGTGAAGTAGGTCAGGGGCGGCTCGCCCCCGCGGGCGAGTATCTTCCAGGCAACCTCGGCCACCCTGGCGAAAAGCCTCCCGACGGCGGGGTGGACGCTGACGGCGACCGGGGGCGCCCCGGCGGCGGCCAAGAGGCGGTTTATGAAGTCCCGCGAGTCCACGGGCTCCCCCTGGCCCAGGAAAAAGGCCTTGCCGGAGGCGCGGCCGCTCGCCGCCAGGCTCCGTAGGGCGAGGACGTGGGCCCGGGCCGCGTCGTCTATGTAGGTGGGGTCGACCGTGTAGGAGGCGCCCTTGAAGAGCCTGAGCCTCCCTGCGCGGGCGAGGGATACGAGCCTCGGCAGGAAATGGGTGTCCCCGGGGCCCCAGACGAGATGCGGCCTCAGCGCGGCCGTCCGGAACCCCGGCGAGGCCGCCGCGAGCACCTCGCGCTCGGCCAGGGCCTTGGAGCGGGCGTAGGGGAAGCGCGGGGGCGGGAGGGCGGCGTAATCCTCGTTAATTCCGGCGAGATCCCGCCCGTCGTAGACTGCGCTGGGGCTGGAGGCGTGGACAAACACCCTCGCACCCGCCCCCCTGGCTGCTTCGAGCATGTTCAGGGTGCCCGCGAAGTTGGCCGACATGTACTCTTCGGCCGGCCCCCAGACCCCGGTCTTCGCGGCGCAGTGGACTACCGCCGAAACCCCCCGCGCGGCGCGGTCCAGCGACACCTCGTCCCCCAGATCCCCTGGCGCGGTCTCGGCGCCCAACGCTTCAAGCTCCGGGGCCGGCCGCCTAACGAGGGCCCGGACCCGGTAACCGGACTCCAGCAAGAGTTCCAGGACCCTCCGCCCCAGATAGCCGGTGGCCCCGGTCAGGAGCACCGGGGCTTCGGGGGGCGGGGTGACGGGCGCGGCATTAGCCATTACGAGCCTCAGCTTGTCATTCAGGATCCCGCGCCTCCCCTCCGGCGCTGGCATCCGGTTGCCTCGCCCTCCCGGCGGCCCCGGCTCGAGCTTGCCTCGCCCTCCCGGCGGCCCCGGATTGAGCTTGCCTCGCCCTCCCGGCGGCCCCGGATTGAGCTTGCATCGCCCTCCCGGCGGCCCCGGATTGAGCTTGCATCGCCCTCCCGGCAGCCCCGGATTGAGCTTGCATCGCCCTCCCGGCGGCCCCGGATTGAGCTTGCAACGCCGCTTCCGGCGGCATCGGCGCCCGCTTGCGGCGCCGCAACCTGAGGGGCGTTCCCGCCCGCGCCGCGTACCGGGGCCGACGGGCCCGCAAGAAGGCCTAGCGCCCGTCAGGGGAGTCCCCGCCGGAACCGCCGCCGCCGGGAGAGTCGCCGGTCCCGGTTCCGCCGCCCGCTTCAGCCTCCGGGAGAGGGTCGCCCGCCAGGGCGCGGAGGAACCTGCCCTCCCCGTCCAGGAGCGCCGCCGCCGCCTTCTGGGCCCCCATGAACTCCCGTATGTCCTGGATATGCATGGCTTGGACCGCGTAATCATCCGGCGGGGCCAGGCGCTTCAAAAACGCCTTCCCCTCGTCCTTGGAGGCGAAGGCGGGGGCGATGTCCATGCCCTGGATCTCCAGGACCATCATCTTGTCCCGCGTCTTGGTGATGGGGGCGGTGAGGACGTAGAACCAGTCCACCCCGGCCTGGGCCTTTTCGAATTCCTGTTCGGGCATCCCGCCGTCCGGCTCCGGGATCCACGCGGAGGGGCTTTCGCGCCCGGGGCCTCCGGGCCCCTCTTCTGAAGTCATGCCGCAAGCCTTTCCTGGCCGTTCCGAAAAAACGAAAAAAAGCTATAATGCCCCTGCCGGGCGACCGCCCGGGCGCCGCGGCCGCCTCCGCGCCACACGCAGGCGGCCGCGCCCCACGGCCGGAAAGAACCGGGAGCCCGTTCCGCCGCGTGGCATTATACACGCCGGAAGGCCCCTTGCACATGCCTTGAAGGGGGAAGCGGGCCCTTCCTCGGGTGGGGGGGCCGCGCGGGCCCCGGCGCGTCGTTCCCGGCCGCCAGGATCCCCCTTTCGGGCCGCCTCCTCCTGAGGGCCTGCCCCCGTCCCGCCCGGCCCGCGAACGCCCGGCGGCGGCCCTCCCCCCTTCCACCCCGCGACGGCCCCTCGCCAGCGCGGTACCGCGCCCGCTTCCGGCCCGCCAGCCGAGGACCGCGCCCGCTTCCGGCCGTCGCCGCGCCGGAGCGAGACGCCTCCGCCCCCCGCCGGCGCCGGGCGGCTACGGACCCGCGCGTACAATTCCGGTTCCTTATTCCCGCGCCGCCCCCCCAACTTCTCGCGGCCCACCCCCACGCCCTTGCCCGCCCCTGCCCTGCCGGGGCCACAAGCGAGGTCCGCCACCGCATGACAGGCCGCATCAGACTGCTCCCCGACGACCTTATAAACCGCATCGCCGCCGGGGAAGTGGTGGAGCGGCCGGGATCCATACTTAAGGAGCTCATGGAAAACAGCCTGGACGCCGGGGCCGACAGGATAGAGGTCGAGTGCGAGCAGGGGGGCAAGAGGCTCGTGCGCGTGGCGGACAACGGCTCCGGCATGGACGAGGACGAGCTCCTAATGTGCCTGCAGAGGCACGCCACCAGCAAGCTCTCCCCGGACAGCGACCTCACCGACATAAGGACCCTGGGCTTCCGGGGGGAGGCTATCCCGGCCATAGCCTCCGTGTCCAGGATGACCATCACCACCTCCCGGGGAGGGTCGGAAGGCCGCGCCGCCTCCCTGGAGGGGGGCAAGCTCCTGAGCGTGTACCCTGCCCCCGCCAACAGGGGGACCACCGTGGAGGTGCGGGATCTCTTCTTCAACACCCCTGCCAGGAGGAAGTTCCTGAAGACCGTGCAGACGGAGGAGGGGCACCTGGCCGACGCCTGCCAGCGCTACGCGCTGTCCCGACCGGAACTGGCGCTCTCGCTCCACGCCGACGGGCGCGAGATGCTGAGGGTCTCTGCGGGCGACGGTTTAAGGGCGAGGCTCAGGGAGGCGGTGGGCTACCTGTCCGACTCCCTCTCGGACTTCTCCCGCGAAGCCGGCAAGGGGATCTCCGTCTGCGGCTCCGTGACCGGCCCTGAAGCCTCCGCGAGGTCGGCGGCGGCGCTGTTCGTTTTCGTGTGCGGCAGGCCGGTCAAGGACCGGCTCCTCACCCGGGCCGTCATACAGGGCTACGGCCGCACGCTCCCGCGCGGGCGCTACCCCGCGGGAGCCGTCTTCATAGACTTGGACCCGGCGGACGTGGACGTGAACGTCCACCCCGCCAAGACCGAGGTGCGCTTCAAAAACCCGGGTCTGGTCTTCAGCGCCGTCTCGGAGGCCGTCTCCGCCGCCGTGACCGCCCCGCCGAGCCTCAAGGCCCCCTGGAACTCCGAGGCGGCGTCGGGTGACTGGGCGGACGGGCTCCCGGACGCGGCCTGGGGCGCCCAGGGCTTCGGCGAGCCGTCCGGAGGGGGCGAGCCGTCGGGAGACGCCGAAGGCGGCGCGCTGGGCGCCGGCCGAAGCGGCGAAGGGCGCCCGGAGCCCCGATCCCGCTCCGGGCCGCCCATGGCCCG
>JAIRZX010000095.1 GCA_031267005.1 Deltaproteobacteria bacterium | reverse complement strand
CTCTCAATTCCCAGCTCCAGCCTTCTCCCCACCAAGCCAGTCCATTCCTCCCCCAGCGCCAGCCTTCCCTCCACCTCGCCACCTCTCAATTCCCAGCTCCAGCTCTCCCCCCCCCTAGTCAGTCAGTCAGTCAGTCAGTCAGTCAGTCTGAATGCAGTACGTGCCAGGCGACGCCTTCACGGCGCACCGTTCCCCACTCTCCGTCTGAAACGTTTTCAGTTGTTGCGTTTGGTTCCGCGCCGATACTGGAGAGCCCCGGCTTTTCCAGCGAAAGTGCCTGTCCTGCTTAAACTGACTCCCTCAGGAACCGCCCGCGGGCCACTTCGGGCCCCGGGATGGGCGGCCCCTTCCGGGTCCGCCCGCCCGGGGCGGAGCCGTAAAGCCTTTCCCGGGGCGGGCCCGGGCAGGCAAAGCCCCTCGGGAGCCCTTGACATTAAGGGCGCGCGTTCCTTATAATCGCTTGATCGCCCAGACGTCCGCGTCCGCGCCCGAGGCCGCGCCCCTTCTCTGCAACGGGATGGAGCCTGGGGGGCGGGACGCCCAACGAACCCGAATTTCGGCGCGGCGAGGCCGCGCCCCGAGAATTGCCAGTGACCCCCTTGACGACAGGCATCCCGTCACACCCGGGCGGGAGCGTGAAGCTCACCCCTGCCGCGCTTACCCTCGACGACGGGGCGTCCTTCGCGGGCCTGGCCCTGGGCGGGGCCGTCCGCGCGGAGGGGGAGGCGATCTTCATAACGGCCATGAGCGGCTACCAGGAGGTCCTTACCGACCCCTCCTACCACGGCCAGATAGTGGTCTTCACGACGGCGCACGTCGGCAACTACGGCACCAACCGCGAGGTGGACCAGGCCCCGGAGCCCCAGGTGGCCGGGGTGGTCTTCCACGAGCTCTGGCTCCCCGAGGCGGTCCACTGGCTCTCCGAGGCGGATCTGCCCGAATGGCTCCGCTCCGGCAAGGTGGGGGCGCTCACGGGGGTGGACACCAGGGCGCTGACCCTCCACATCCGCGAGAAGGGGGCCCGCAACGGCGTGATAGCCCCCCTCTCGGACGGGGCCGAGGCGGCGCGCGCCCGCGCCCGCGCCGTGCCGAGCATGAACGGGCTCGACTTGGCCGTGAGGGTTTTCACCAAGGCGCCCTACAAGCTTCCCTGCGGACTTGCTCCAACGGAAGAAAAGCCGGTGTACCGCGCGGCGGTTTTGGACTTCGGCGTCAAGCGCTCGATACTGGAGCAGCTCAACTCCTGCGGGCTGGACCTGACCGTCTGGCCCGGGGACACGCCGCCCGAGAAAATCATGGGGGAGAGCCCCCAGGGGGTCTTCCTGGCCAACGGCCCGGGGGACCCTTCCGCCTGCTCCTACGCGGTCAACACCGCCCGGCACTTCCTCGGCCGCCTCCCGCTCTTCGGGATATGCCTGGGGCATCAGATAATGGGGCTCGCCGCCGGCGGGAAGACCTACAAGCTCCCCTTCGGCCACCACGGCCTGAACCACCCGGTCCGCGACGAGGACACCGGCAAGGTGCTCATCACCAGCCAGAACCACGGCTTCTGCGTGGACCCGGACAGCCTCCCCTCGGGGGTCCGGGCGAATATGTGGAACCTGAACGACGGCACGGTGGAGGGCTTGAGCTGGGACGCCGCCCCCGCGTTCTGCGTTCAGTTCCACCCCGAGGCCTCACCGGGCCCCCACGACTCCCGCGGCCTCTTCGCCAGGTTCCGCCAGATGATAAAGGAGCACGATGCCCAAGCGTAAGGACCTGGAGACGGTCATGATCCTCGGCTCCGGGCCCATCGTCATCGGCCAGGCCTGCGAGTTCGACTATTCCGCCACCCAGGGCTGCAAGGCCCTGAAAGAGGAGGGGCTGAGGCTCGTCCTGCTGAATTCCAACCCCGCCACCGTCATGACGGACCCGGGGCTCTCGGACCGCACCTACATCGAACCCATGACGGCGGACGTGGCGCTGGACATAATAAGGCTGGAGAAGCCCCAGGCCATACTCCCGACCCTGGGGGGGCAGACAGCCCTGAACCTCGCCATGGAGCTCCACGAGAAGGGGGGCCTTTCCGAGTGCGGGGTCGAGATGATAGGGGCCGACCCGGACGTCATAGAGGTGGCCGAGAGCCGCGAGCGCTTCCGGCGGACCATGGCCTCCCTGGGCCTCGACATACCCGCGTCCGCGCTGGCCCACACGGTGGAGGAGGCCATAGACGTGGCCGAGGGGACCGGCTACCCGGCCATCATCCGCCCGAGCTACACACTGGGGGGCACGGGGGGCGGCATCGCCCGCAGCCGTTCCGAAATGGAGCTCCTGGCCTGGAAGGGCCTTAACGCGTCGCCCGTCGGCCAGATACTTATCGAGCAGTCCCTTATCGGCTGGAAGGAGATGGAGCTCGAGATGATAAGGGATCTGGGCGACAACGCGGTGATAGTCTGCGGGATCGAGAACGTCGACCCGATGGGAGTGCATACCGGCGACTCGGTGACGGTGGCGCCCATACAGACCCTTACCGACGTCGAGTACCAGGCCATGCGCGACGAGGCGTTGCGCGTAGCCCGCGCGGTGGGCTTGAACGGCGGGTGCAACATACAGTTCGCCGTGGATCCCCGCACCGGCCGCCGGGTGGTGATCGAGATGAACCCCAGGGTGTCCAGGTCCTCGGCGCTGGCGTCCAAAGCCACGGGCTTCCCCATCGCCCGCGTGGCGGCCAAGCTCTCTGTGGGGTACCTGCTCTCCGAGCTTCAGAACGGCATCACCCGCAAGTCCGCCTGCTTCGAGCCCGCCTTGGACTACTGCGTGGTCAAGGCCCCCCGCTTCAACTTCGAGAAGTTCGCGGGGGCGAGCCCGGTTTTGGGGCTGGAGATGCGCGCCGTGGGCGAGACCATGGCCCTAGGCGGCAACTACCGCGAAGCCCTCCAGAAGGCCCTGCGCGGGCTGTAGAACAGCCTTTTGAGCCTGGAGTGGCGTCCTGGAGCCGACGAGGAGGACATGGCGGCCGATCCGGCCCGGCGGCTGGAATTGATGAAGAAGCGCCTGGCCCGCCCCGAGCCGGAGAGGCTCAACCGCCTCTACGAGGCCCTGAAGCTCGGCTTGACCCGCGACGAGGCCGTGGAGATAACGTCTCTGGACCCTTGGTTCGTCATCCAGATGGAGATGATACTGGAGACCGAGAGGTTCATCGAGGGGCCCTTCGCCGACGCGGTTGCCTCGGGCGACGCCCCGGACCCCGAGGACATGCGCCGGGTGAAGGCCCAGGGCTTCTCGGACGCGCAGATAGCGAGAATCGTCAACACCAAGAAGGGCACCCTCATCCAGCCCCCCGAGATAACGGCCCTCCGGGAGCGTTTGGGCGTCGTGCCGTCCTTCAGGCAGGTCGACACCTGCGCCGGGGAGTTCCTGGCCGAGACGCCCTACTACTATTCCAGCTACGACGCGCCCGCCCCCGTCCCGCCGTCGGCTGGCGACGGCGCATCGGCAGCGGCTGGCGGGTCCGCGTCGCCTGGGAATGCCGCCGGAGGCCCCGCGCCCAGGCCCGGGGGGAACGGCGGGCCCGCCGGCGCCCGCCTCAAGGTGATGATACTGGGGGGCGGGCCCAACCGCATAGGGCAGGGCATCGAGTTCGACTACTGTTGCGTGAAGGCCTGCCAGGCCTTCGACGCGATGGGCTTCGACACGGTGATGGTGAATTCCAACCCCGAGACGGTCTCCACCGACTACGACGCGGTAGGGAGGCTCTACTTCGAGCCGGTGACCCTCGAGGACGTGCTGGCGGTCTGCGCGGTGGAGCGGCCCGACGGGGTAATAGTCCAGCTTGGCGGGCAGACTCCTTTGAACCTCGCAATGAGCCTCAAGGAGGCGGGGGTCCCCATCTGGGGGACCGCGCCGGAGGCCATATTCCGCGCGGAGGACCGCCGGAGCTGGAACGAGCTCGTGGAGAAGCTCTCGCTCCTCCAGCCGCCGGGGAACATGGCCGAGGACGAGAAGAGCGCCTTGTCCATAGCGGCCCGGATAGGCTACCCGGTGCTGGTGCGGCCCTCGTTCGTCCTGGGCGGGCGCGCCATGCGCATCATCGGCAACAGCCGCGATCTCCAGGGCTACGTCCGGAGCTTCGCGGACAGCGGGCTCACCCTGGGGCCCGGCTCCCCCATACTGGTGGACAAGTTCCTGGACGACGCGGTGGAGGTGGACGTGGACGCCGTGGCCGACGGCGAGCGGGTGGTCGTGGCCGCGGTCATGGAGCACATCGAGCGGGCCGGGGTGCATTCCGGGGACTCCTCGTGCTGCATCCCGCCGTTTACCCTGAGCCCGGCGATCCAAGGGGAGATCCTCCGCCAGACCGGGCTTCTGGGCTTGGAGCTCGGCGTCCGCGGGCTCATGAACATACAGTTCGCGGTGAGGGAGGGGAGCGTGTTCGTCCTGGAGGCCAACCCCCGGGCCTCCCGCACGGCGCCCTTCGTGGCCAAGGCCACCGGAAGGCCGCTTATCGAAGCCGCGGCCGAGGTGATGGCCGGGCGGACGCTTGCGGAGTGCGGCTTCCTCGACAAGGACCCGCCCGGCTACTTCGCCGTGAAGGAGGCCGTGATCCCCTGGGGCCGCTTCTCCGGGGCCGAGGTGCTCCTGGGCCCGGAGATGCATTCCACGGGCGAGGTGATGGGGCTAGACCGCTCCTTCGGGCACGCCTTCCTGAAGGCCCAGATAGCCGCCGGCACCTTCGTGCCGCTGGGCGGCGAGATAATCCTGACCGTATGCGACCGCGACAAGCCCGCCCTGGCGCCGCTCGCCCGCGAGCTCGCCGAGATGGGCTTTTCATTCCACGCCACGCCGGGAACAGTCGAGTTCCTCCGCGAGAAAGGCCTGGCCTCGGGCGTGCTTTACAACATAAACGACCAGCGGAAGCCCAGCGTCCAGGAGTACCTCAAAAGCGGCAAGGTCAAGATGTTCGTGAACACCGCGCAGGACCCCCAGTCCATAAAGGACTCGAGCTTCCTCCGCGGCGAGGCCATCAGCTGCGGGGTCCCCATCATGACGACCATCGCGGGGCTCGCCGCCATGGTGGAGGGCCTTAAGGCCGTGAAGAGTTCCCGCTGGCGCATCTCGCCGCTCCAGGACTACCATCCCGCCGCCTTAGGCGGCGCGGACAGTTGAGTCCGCCCGCCCGGGCGTTTCCCTCCGCTTCGCCCGAAGCCCAGTCCGCCTTTCCCCCCTCTCGCCCCGCCGTCCCGCCCCCGGCCTTATCGCCGACCGTTCGGACGGAAGTGCGGCTTTCCCGCCGCCTGCCGGGCGAGCCGCAGGGCCCCGACGGCCCTCCACGCCCAGCCTGACGCGGCCGCACCTCCCAGGACGTCGGCCCGGACACGGTTTTCGCTTTGACTGAAAAACACGATTCAGAACCGAAGAAACCCGAGGAAACTGAGGTCCCGCCGGCTCACCGTGAGCTCCAAGATCTCCAGGGCCTCCAAGATCCCTTAGATCCCCAAGATCCCCAGAACCTCCAAGATCCCCGGGATCCCCAGGGCCGGAAAGAGCCGGGGCCACCGGAAGGCCAGGAAGGCCAGGAAGGCCAGGAAGGCCAGGAGGACTGCAAAGAACCTGCGGACGCCTCCGGCGAGATTAGGGACCGGCCCGACGAGCTCCGCCTCCTTTTCGAGGTAAGCCAGGCCCTGAACGGGACCACGACCGAACTAGCCAACCACCTGGACGCGACCCTGGACCTCATGGCCCGCTACACCGGCATGATGCGCGGGGCCTTCTACCTGGTGAACGGGGAAGGCGACGTAGTGATGGAGGCCGCCTACGGCTTGAACCAGGCGGAGTTAAAGAGGGCGCGCTACAAGAGCGGGGAGGGCGTAATAGGCAGGGTGACGGAGACCGGTATCCCCATGGCGGTGCCGAACGTCTCCGAGGAACCGCTGTTCTTGAACCGCACCGGCGCGAGGGATCTCAAGAAGGAGAACGTCTCTTTCATCTGCGTGCCCATTATCCTGGACGGCCGCACCATAGGCGCCATCAGCGCCGACAGGCTGTTCGCCGACGGGGTGCGCATGGAGGAGGACATGAGGCTCCTGACCGTGCTCTCCTCCCTGATAGCGAGGGCCGTGGCCGTACGGCGCGATTTCGCGGCCAGGCACGCCGCCATGCTGGAGGAGAACCGCCGCCTCCAGGCCATCCTGAACCAGAATTTCAAAATAGGCCAGCTCGTTGGCCATTCCAACGCCCTCAGGAACATCCTGGAGGAGGTGGCCCAGGTGGCCGCCACCAACGTGACGGTGCTCATACGCGGGGAGTCCGGCACCGGCAAGGAGATGATCGCTAGCCTCATCCACGCCAACAGCCAGCGGGCCGGGCAGCCGTTCATAAAGGTGAACTGCGCGGCTCTCCCCGAGGGCCTGGTCGAGAGCGAGCTGTTCGGCCACGAGCGCGGCGCCTTCACGGGCGCGGTTTCCGGCAGGAAGGGCCGCTTCGAGATGGCCCACGGCGGCACCCTCTTTTTGGACGAGGTGGGCGACATGTCGCTCGCCACCCAGGCGAAGCTCCTGAGGGTCATACAGGAAAAGGAGTTCGAGCGGCTCGGGGGAGGGGAGACGCTCAAGGTGGACGTGCGCATCCTGGCCGCCACCAACCGCGACCTGGAGAAGATGGCCGAGGACGGGCTGTTCCGGATGGATCTGTACTACCGCCTCTCCGTCTTCCCCGTCTCGCTCCCGCCGCTCAGGAAGCGCGCCGACGACATAATGGATCTGGCCGAGAGCTTCGCCCAGAAGTTCAGCCCCAAGCCCGACAAGCCCTTCCAGATATCCAGCGAGGCGTCCAGGCTCCTCATGTCATACGAGTGGCCCGGCAACATCCGCGAGCTCGAGAACATAATAGAGCGGGCTGCCGTCCTGTGCGGCCCCGAGGGAGTGATAGAGGCCAGGCACCTTCCGGCCTGGCTCCAGGACCAGAAGGGCGAGAGGGAGCCTAGCACTTTAGACGACGCAGTGGCGTCGTTGGAGCAGAGGCTCATAAACGAGGCCCTTGAGTCCACCTGCGGCCACGTGACCCAGGCAGCAGGAAAGCTCGGGCTGACCGAGCGCAAGATGAGCCTGCGCATGGCCAAGTACAAGATAGACTTCAGGAAGTTCCGTTCGAAGAAGCCTCTTTAGAAGCTCCGGGAAAAATCCTCTTTCAGCTGTTCCGCTTAAGGTAGCATGACGCGTAAGCGGGTGTTATTGCCTGGTTGGCTTGTCCAATTTTTTGCTGGGTTGGTTTGTCCCAAATCTGCGGACAGCTTGTCCAAAATATTGCCATTGAATCTAAATATTAGAAAATTACTGGCATTCAATTCATATACGGTATAGTCATTTCTTTGATATTATTCTAATATTTAACAGCAACGGCAATAAGAATGATGGCCTCAACTGGTTCAGTGATGAATTATGATGGCGGAAATGAACTGCCGTTGCAAGGGAGTGGGTCCATTGCCCCCCCTCCCCGGCACGGAGGATGTCCCCTTGGAAGAGCCAGATGCATTTCTCATTATCCCCTAAAGGGACCGTCGCTAGCCGTAGGCGACTGAATTTATATTTTTTCCCAGCTGGCAATGTGTTTGGACAGGTTCTCGGCAAATTTGTGGTAAACTTTCCCGTCAATTCCTGGACAAAACAACGCGTCAGTAACAGTGCGCCCAACCGTCTCCTCTCCGGCGCTTCAGACGTGATGGTGAGGTTCAGGGCAGAAATATGTTAATGTGCGCGGTAAGCAAATATTGATTTGGAGTATGCTATTTACTCATTATCGCGGGAAAGCGATCGTCGTTCTTTAAAGTCAAGGCGCTAACTTTTCTTCATCTCCGCGATACCTTTTCGCGATTATCTCCGCGATACCTTTTCGCGATTATCCATTTTGGCCGTGCCAGAGTAGATTCCGTGTCATTTGCCCGCACTCTCAGACGTCGTCATGGTCCGGGTGGATGGGAGGGGGGGATGCATTAGCACTGACGAAAATTTTTTGTTATGCCGCAACATCACAAACGTCTGAGCCGAAGATTCGGCAAACGATGTTGCCGCTAAAATTTGAATTTAAAATATATTTAAATTTATTAGTAAATTTAAAAAGTATCTGGCTAAATTAAAATATAAAATTA
>JAIRZX010000094.1 GCA_031267005.1 Deltaproteobacteria bacterium | reverse complement strand
AGATCAACTATAGTAAAATTATGGTCTATTAAAGTGCCTCCACAACACCTCATTTCCAGCAGGAAAGAGGTTTCCACCCTACCCCATGGAGCCTGGCGGATTTATTGCGGCGGCGTCATTTATTTCCGCGCTATAAACAAATGGCGTAACCTTTGCTTCACGGCGGGGACTGTTCCGCCTCCCCCCCCCCCCACACAAGCCCGGCCAGTCCTTTGCCCAGCCTTGCCGCCAGAAGGCTTGCGCGCCCTTGCCCTCCCTCCCCGGCCGAGTCTATCGTCACTCCAGATATTCCTGGCTCGATCCACTGGCCATGCCCTCCCCGCTGCATATCCACTATGACTTTCCTCTAACAAGTTTCCCCAAAGGCTGATTTACTGATGTTGACGAAGAACGGTGTCTCACCTTTGCTCCTATCTGGCGGGACCTCTGGCCACCGCTCCCAGGGGTGGGTATTAGATGAGAATCATTATTCGTGATGCAGGTGAGGATTTTTGCATGAAACATCACTCTTAAGGTAAAAAATTTATCAATACATCCCACTCCATGACGATGACAGATACTAATGTTGTTTTTAAGTTCGCGCATTGCGGTTGGGAGATTAAATGAAGGTGATTAGTTCGCTCGCCAGTTAGGGATCCAGTCTCGGGCAAGGGAGCCTTGCCTGGAATCGCCGGTATCAAGCGGCTTTCATGGAGCGGTCCGGACGCTGACCAGGCGTCTGCAGCGGGGAAGCCCGCCGTCGGTCGCGTCTGCGGATACGAAGGATGCCGTCCGGGGCGCCTAGGCCACGAAGGGCGCCTCCTTCACCGGGACACGCCTGTTCCGGGGCCGGGGCACGAGGAGCACGAGGAGGCCGAGCCTCTTCAGCGCTTCCGCCCGCCTCGGGAGCTTCTTTCTGAGCCTCAGCCCAGCGTAGTTTATCGCTCGGTCCCTGTACGTAGTTTCTCGAGATGAGGACGAACTTGGTCCTGAGGAGCCTGTGCGCGACGGCGACCGCGGTGCGCCTGTAGCCCAGGCGCACCCTGATGCCCTTGAAGACGGAGGCGAAGCTGCTGTCGGTCCTGGCGGCGGCCTGGGCGCGCTCGCAGAGCGTGCGCCTGACCTGCTTGTTGCCGCGGGGCGTCTTGCCGGACCTCCTTTTTCTGGCAGACTCGTTGTTTAGGGGCAGACGCCGACCTGTTTGGAAAGTCTCTCGGCGCTCGAGATGGCTAACATGTCAGGCCCGATCTAGGCGAGGACGCACGTTGCGGAGAGCCTGCCTACCCCGGGCGTCATAAAGAGCAGGATATTGATATTCGTCCGGCGCCTGGCGGCGCCCTCCCCTGCCCTGTTCCGAATGAGGCCCAAACGGATGTTTCGGGTTCGCGACACTTCGGGTTCCGGGTCATGCCCTGGCCCCTCCGCCTGTCTCCCGCTTGATTTCAGGCATGGATTAGGGGAAAATAGGTGCCGTTCATGAGAGGCCAGTCAACGGGCCGGAGTTTCCAGGCGGGACAGAGCGAGGCTTGCATGGTTACCAGGGAAAACCAGGATTTTTTGGAAATCGGTCTCCAAATAGCTAACTTTTCTCGTTTGCGGAACGAAGGTTATGTCTATGTGGACAAGACCGATTTTGTCCACAGGATTCTTACCGGTCCAGTTCCCCACCTTTTCCTGTCCCGGCCCCGCCGGTTCGGCAAGACGCTTCTCATCGATACCCTGGAAGAGGCGGCGATCGGAAGGAAAGAGCTGTTTTCAGGTCTTGCCATCGACGCGTTGCGCGGGGACGGCGAATGGCCACGTTCGCACGTGCTGAGAATCAGCATGAATTCCTTCGGTGACGATCCGGCTTTGCTGGACGAAAATCTAACCGGTTACCTCCATTCTTTTGCCGACGAAAGAGGGTTTTCCATTAACGCCTCAAATGCGGCTTTCAGTCTCAGGGAAGTCATTAGGATTCTTCAAAGGAATTATTCCGATATTTTAATTATAACGGAAAATACTGAAAAAGCAGATGGACTAACAGCCAACCGAAAAGGAATAATCGTCCTGATTGACGAATACGATGCGCCGATAATCAACAATCTTACTGAACCTGACAATCTGAAAATCGCGCAAAAGACGCTTCACGGTTTCTATAACGCCCTGAAATCCTGCGAAAACATGATTGACAGGATTTTCATCACAGGAATTACGAAATTTTCGCAATTATCCTTGTTTTCGGCTTTGAATAACCTTGAGGATATTTCTTTCGATTCTGAATATGCTACGGTATGCGGGTTCACTTTCGATGAAATAGACCGGTTCTATTCCGAAAATATCGGTTCCTGCCTTTTGACAATGCGAAAAGGCAAAAAATTTAGTCCGGGATTGACCATTGACAAACTTATTGCCAGAATACGGGAATGGTATGACGGCTATAGCTGGGACGGCGATATACATGTGATAAACCCGCTTTCATTCCAAAAATTCCTTTCAAAGGGCAACTTCGGTAATTTCTGGGCCCAGACAGGCGGAACGAATTTAATCAGCCAGATAAAACTCAAGGATGATATATTCGATTCGGTGTTTAAAGGAAAAACCAGATTCAGCGGAAGCATATCAATCCAGGATGCCGGGAAAATAGATCCGGTAGCGCTAATGCTTCAGACTGGCTATCTTACCGTGCGTTCGCAACGGATAACGAGCACGGCATCCAAACTGTACCTGGTTGTCCCTAACCGCGAAGTCGGAATGACCGTCATGGAAGAGTACGTGAATTCCCGCGTCCTTCCGGTTATTTCGGGCATCAAGGACGGGTTCAACCCCCAAAGATGCAGGGAATTCTGCGAGGCTTTTTGCCTTCGCGACGACGACAAGGCCGAAAAGCTTCTGCAAGGGATTTTCAGCGTTATCCCTTTCAGGATCCATCTTGAGTACGAGGCGTTTTACCACGTGATACTCCTTTCGATTTTCAGGGCAACCGATTTCATCGATGATTTCGATGCCGACGCGGAAGCAAACAAATCCGGCGGCATCATTGATCTTGTCGTCATCGCGCCTGATTACGGTATTTTCGTAGTTGAAATCAAATATTCGAAATCTTCTTCAGAAAACACCGGCTCTTCCGAAGTCGGAATCACGGATAACGACGCTTCAAAGACCCGCTTGCTTTCAGATAAAGACGACAGGAATCTGGATCATTGCATCAAGGACGCTTTCGTCCAGATCATCGACAAAGGGTATATGCTACCTTACATGACGGGCGAAATGCCGGTTTACGCTACAGCCGTCGCAGTATGCGGCAGGAACAACGTGCGAATCAGAAGCTGTACCGCAGAAGATCTCCTGCAAAAACCTCAGGAATTCATCGGCGCCGCGGATTGAGGGAAAACCCTCTCCTTGAACTGCGGCGACCAGCCCGGAAAACGAACAATCCATAGCCAAAGAAGGCTGGCGAGGAAAGCGATATGCCTGCGTCCCGGGAAAGGCCGAGGCAGAATCTCGTGACGTTGGCGCCTGATTCCCGCAGCCGCCCATCCGGCGCCAAGTCACCTCACTCCGTTCCACCGCTTCGGACGCCTGAAGCCAGGCGGCGGGACGAGTCGCTGTACCCGCGAGCCGTTCTTTTTGCGGAGGGTTAGCGGGGTTTTTGGTATCCGTTCACGGGCAGAGCAAGCGGCTCTTCGAGGAAACGCTTGCGCCGAGGGGTTGCGGGGCTGACGAAGTGATTGATTGAGTGAGTGAGTGAGTGAGTGAGTGTGTGAGTGTGTGGATGGGGGGGCGGGTGCCTGGGAATGAAAGTCTATCGCCTGTGAACTGATACGGTTTCGTCATAAATGTTTGCGCTGGAAATATGCATAATGTATTATAACATATGTGTACAGCGCGAGTTGTGTCGCGCGGAGCGGGAGGCCGAGAGCTTGCCGCCTCCCGGGACGCGGGACGCCGCAAGGCCGCTTCGTCGCTTGAGAGAGATATGATGCCGGTTTCAAACGCCTGACGCTCCCGTCCGCCGCATTTAGGCCGTTGAAGGATGTTTGCGGACTTGGGGAGAGCGGGAGCTTTCCCGCCGTTTCCCGGCTTTGGGGCTACCGGGGATGGCGCGGAATTTCGGCGGGAGGCGCATCTTGCCCGCCGCCGCGGGCCCCTGTGGGTTTTTACGCCATTCCGCCCGCCGCGAAAAAGGAGTTAACGCCGTTGAAGGTCCTGTAAGCCAGCTCTAAAGAGAGGCCTCCGCGATGCCGGCCGAAGCGGCGCCCAAAGCGCCTGAAGCCCTTTTCCGGAGGCGCGTCCGGGGCGCCTTTCGCGCCTCTTCGGAGTGCCCTTCGCGCCGTTGCCCCGGGCGACGGCTTAGGGGGGGAGCGCAAGCGCGCGGCTTTACGGGAAGGACTTTTCCGGATGGCGCAGATAGTTTTGGAGGGGGTCTCCTTCGCGTACGGG
>JAIRZX010000089.1 GCA_031267005.1 Deltaproteobacteria bacterium | reverse complement strand
TTCCGGCTTCCACCCGCGCTTTCCTGCTTCCTGCTTCCGGCTTCCACCCGAGCATTCCTGCTTCCGGCTTCTACCCGAGCGTTCCTGCTTCCGGCTTCCACCCGCGCTTTCCGGCGTCCGGCGTCCGGCGTCCGGCGTCCGGCTCCAAATCGGCCCTGAACGCCCTTCAATACCGGCAGGGCTCAAGTTCAGGCCGCTCCTGGCCTTCCATCGAGTTCCGGCGCGTCCGCCGCCCCTTGGCCGACTCGGGGGGCCTCGGAATCCGCAAGAACCCAGCGCGGCAAACGGGAAACGGCCGCGCCAAGCCGCTTGCAGGTTCATCGTCCGCTGCCGGAGGGCGTGGGCGCTGGCCGCCTCCGGCCTTGCCGCAAGCGTTCCTGCCTCCTGCGGTCCATGGCAGGCTGGGATTCAGTAAAGCTCAGACGCCTGCTCCCATACGCCCGCCGCCCGCCGCCCGCTCCGGAACCTCCCGGGGCGCACCTGTTCGGCTCTCCGGGAGGCCAAGCGCCTCCAAAAGGCCCGCGAGCCCGGCCTCAAGGTTCGGGGAACGGGACTCGGGACTCGGGATTTCCCCGACGCCCAGAACGCTTCGCGGGCCGGGGCGTCGAAAACCGACTTAACCGTGTCTGAGAGAGTTTGTTCCGGCGCGGGACGCCCGCCGTCCCGATCTGCAACGGCAGACCGGTGACGCGCCGCTGGAAGTTCACGCCGCCGCGGGAAAGCCCGCCTGAGGAAATTACGCTACGCTTAAAATTTGCGCAAATGGAAAATTGACAGCTTAAAAAGTCGAAAAAAGTTGAAATTTCCCTCTATGCTTGCAAAAAAAACGACTGCCTAAAAACCGACGGAAACGCAGTTTCCGACATCCATGTCGATATTTTTGATGTCTTTTCGGGTTTCCCCTCACGCGGCCGCGCCGCCCCGAACATGCGCCCGCCTTGCCGGATCCTTGTTGGGAGCGCCGCGACCGACGCCTGTCAGGCCGGACAGGTACGTTCCGCCGCGTTCCGGACGCGCGGGTATCTCAGGCTTCAAGCGAAAAAATGATTACCCCCCTTCGTCCGAGGCGGATGCCAGTTAAGGCGCCTGCTCCGAAGGGGGGCGTAAATCGCGGCAACGCGCCCGCTCCCGCCCGTGGGCAGGAAACGGGGGCGGCCCGCCGCAAGGGCCTGTGGCTTAGCGTCAGCCGAAGGGTAGGACCTTCTTGCCGCCGTTAGTCTCCATCAGGGTGATGGCGCAGCCGAGGTAGAGGGCCGAACCGCCGCAGATGATGCCGATCCAGCCGGCCAGCTTGGCGATGGCGGGGTTGCCGGTGTAGTAGAAGATGGCCAGCACTATCAGGAGGAGCGCCAGCGTCGACACTACCAGGGTGAGCGCCTTCAGGCCCTTGTAGATGCCCAGGAGAAGCAGGAACACGTAGATGCCCCACAGAAGCATGAAAGTGCCCGCCTCGGGGCCGGAGACCTCGGATGCGAACTTGGCCACCGGGAGGTAGCCCAAGGTGCCGACGGTGATCCAGAACCCGCCGAAGGAGGAAAACACCACGGCGCCGAAGGTATTGCCCTTGACGAACTCCTGGATGCCCGCGACCAGCTGCACGATGCCGCCGACCCACAGGGCCTGCCCTATGATGGCGGAGCCGCCGCCAGGGTAGAACCCGGCGTTGGCGAAACTTAAGAGGAGGGTCGAGAGCCCGAAGGTGACGAGTCCCAGGGGAGTGGGGTTTCCCAGGGCTTCTTGAGACGGTGTTGCCATGTGGATATGATCCTTTCGAGATAACCGGCGGCGCTGGGCGCCTTCCGGGCTGGATTGAGGCCCGCGCGTGCGCGGGGCCGCCGCCCTGTTTTGGGGCGGCCCGCCGCCGGGGGCCGGAGGCCGGCCCTGGCGTGGCCAGGGTGTGTAGGGGAATATGTGAAATTATGGGGGTTATCCAGCATCCGCAGGTTATGATTTAAGCCCCTCTGATGTCAAGAAATTAATCCGGCCCGCTCGCGGCGCCTCTTCGGCGGCACGTTTAGCCTTGCCAGGATTTAAAATTAGAAATATTGCGGGCTCTGTCGGCGAGCCGGTCCCCCGCTTTCCGGATCTGAACCGGGCCTCCCAGCGCCCGTTTAGCCCTCGCAAGCCGCAGAAATTTCCGTTTCCGGGCCTGTCCCCCCCCTCCGGGCGCTATTTGGCGGCGTCGGCCTATCGCAATCCCCCTTGGACCGAAGACCCCGCGCACTCCCCCCGGCGAACGGCCGCTGAGCCAAGCCGAGCCCCCGCACTGGCCTCGCCGTCCCGCTGCGGCCGCCGCCGAAGGCCGAAAGCTACGCGCTGGCGTGAAGGCGCAATGCCTCCAAGCCGCTTCCGAGTCCCACGTTTTTGTTGTTTTCCGGTCGCCGTTCAAGCCGCCAACTCTCGTTTAGCAACTCTCAGTTTATTTTTCTAATTATGCCAGTTTCAACGCTCATCTGTTTCGCGTGAAGGCGCCGGGCGATCCGGCGCTGCCGCTCCCCGCCTTGCCGACGCCGCTTGTTGCCCCCCCAGTTTCGCCGCTCGCAGTTATCGGAATTCCGCATTTACGTAAAATTCCCGCGCCGTGCAGCCTTACCCGCGCCCGCCAGCCCCGCCTTCTCGCTGCTTCCGCCCGAATTCCCTGCCGCGGCCAGCCGCTCCCTTCCAACCCGCCCCAGCCCCAGCACCAGCCCGCACGCCCCTAACCCCTCGATCCTTCCGGTCACCCCCGCCCCTCTTCCAAATGCCCCGACCCGCATCCGGGATCGAACGCCCATTGACCGGGCTCCGGCGTGACGGCGCCTTTTCCAGAATGCTTGGCGCCAACTTTACTCGACTCCTACCGTTCCGCAGGTTCTCCAGCGGACAGCCGACCTTCCCCCTAAGAGCCGTACCGTCCGTCCGTACGTCCTACCGCCCGCTCCCGCCGTCCCCTCC
>JAIRZX010000071.1 GCA_031267005.1 Deltaproteobacteria bacterium | reverse complement strand
GGGGCCGGGCCGGCAGGGCGACGTTCACGTCGCCCGCGAGCGTCCTCCCCCCTTCCAGGGCGCCGTTTGCCTCGGCGGAAAAGCGGAGCTTGCGGTCGGTCTCGCCTTCCATGAGCATGAAGGCCTTAAGGTCGAAACGGGCGGCGCCCCCGGGGCCCAGGCGGGCGTTCAGCTCGGTAAGCGCTCCCTCCGGGAGTTCGGGCCCGCCGAAGTCCTTGGCCAGCGAGAAGGGGGCCTCGCGGATCTCCACCGAGAGCTCGGGGGGCCGCAGGCTCCCGGCCAGGGCCACGGACGTCTTGCCCAGGGAAAGCTCGAGGCGGTCCACGGCCAGTTTCGGCGAGGCGAAGGACTCGTTCGCCGGAGGCGCGGTAATCGTAGCCGGGCGGCGGAGGACGAGCGGTTCCTTGGCTCCTGGGTACAGGAACTTCAAGGCGTCCAGGCGCATCAGCGCCCCGGGCGCCCTGTAGACGCCAGAGAGCGACGCGAGATCCTTGCCCCCCTTCTCCTTGAAAGCCAGCGAGACCTCCACCGGTCCCCCGGGCGCGGAACTCCTGGCGGCCAGCTCGCCCTGCTGCCAGCTGAAACCCGCCGCCTGGCCCGGGCCTTCCTTGAGGCGCACGTCCAGCGCGGGGGAGGCCAAAGGCCCGGTGGCCACCGCCTTGAGTTCTGTCCCCGCCAGCCTGGCCACTCCTTCTATGGCCAGGGAGGCGTTTTCCAGGCTAGCCTCGTAGCGCGGCGGGTCGGACGCGCCGTCGAGCGAGATTTCCAGGCGCAGCGGCTGGCCGGAGATGCCCACCCCGGCGAGCTTGGAGGGGAGCTCCCAGCTGGCCACCTCCAGTTCCAGGGATCCGGAGAGTTCCGGCGGCCCGTCCCCGGAGAAGCTCGCGTCCAGCCTGGGGGCCTTAAGCTCCGCGCCCAGGGCGGAGAGGCCGAGCCCCTCTGCCGAGAACGCCATGCCGCCACCCTTGGACGAGAAAGACACCTTCCCGTTCATCGCGGCGTCCCTTACGGCCTCTTCGCCGGGGAGCCTTCCCTTGGCGGACATCTCCAGCTTCCCGTCGAAGGAGGGGCCGTCGGCGAGGCCGTTTACGGCGCCCCCGGCCCTGACGACCGCGCCCAGGAGCTCGGCGGGCTCCGGGTCGCCCGGGCCGGACTGGAAAAGCAGCCTGCCCGACGACAGCTCCAGCGACGCCGCGAGCTCCCCCGCAATCGGCCCCGAAGCCTTCGCGGAGAGCTTGGCGTCCCCTCCCAGCCTCGGCGCGAACGCCGAGAGATCCCCCGTCTCGGCCGTTACGGATACGTCCTTCAAGGACTTTTCGGCTACGAGGAAGCCGCCGGAGACGCCCAGCTCGATACCCGCCCCGGGGGTAATCCCGGGCGCCATGGCGTTAAGGAGCCTCGCGAAGCCGGAGCCGGGCGCGAGGGATAGCGCGAGGCTCGCGGAAGCCTCGCCGCCGCCAGCTTCCCGGGCCTCCGGGCCCCCGCCCTGGCGGAAGGAACCGGAAAGCTTCAGATCCAGTCCGTCCCCCTCGGCCGAAAGGCTTTTCAGGTTGGCGTCCCGGCCCTTGAATTCCAAGGAGTACAGAAGATCCGCCTTTACGGCGGGAGGCGGTAGCATCTCGCTTCCGCCCGAGGGGCCGCCGCCCGCGCCGCCCGCGCCGTCAGGCCCGGCGCCGCCGAGGGCTGGCGGATTCGTCCCGGCATCTGCCCCTGTCCCGGCAGCAGCCCCCGTTCCCGTTCCGCCTGCTCCCCAGGTTCCGACGGCCTTCGGGGGAAGGGGCGGCACGCCGGGGGCGGAAGCCGGCTTCGCGGGAGGAGTCGGCTCGCCAGCGCCCGCAGGGGAGGCTGCGGCGCCGTCCGGGGCCTCCGCGCCGCCGCCGACGCGGGCGAACTCGCCGAAATCCATTATCTCCAGGGCTCCCCGGCCCTCGGCGGCGAGCCCGTCTTTGAGGATGGAAACGTTTACGGGTTTGAGCTCAAGCGATCCCTTCTCGGAGTAGAGCCTCGCCTCACCCGCAAGCTCGGCGCCGTCCTTGTCGAAGGAAGCCTCTAGCCTCAAGGTCTTGCCGAGGAAGCGGGTGGCGTCCCCCGGTATCGGGAAGTCGGGGTCCTTGCCCGCCTCCAGCCGCAGGGAGAAGGGTGCGTCCGGAGCCCTGGCGAGCTCCTCCAGGGTTTTTCCGCCGGCTCCTTTGAACAGGAGGCGGCCCCGTATTTCGGAACGCTTGGCGCCGCCGTCTGCGGGAGCCGGCCCGCGGGAATCGGCAGGGGAGGCATCCGTTCCAGCCGGGAGGGCATCCGTTCCAGCCGGGAAGGCTTCGGTACCGGCGGGGGAGGCGGGAGTTCCGGCGGGGACGCCGTGTTCCGCCAGCGAGGCCGGGGCCAGGGGAAGGGCCCGGCGGCCGTCCCGTGGGTCCGCGGCGTCGGGCGCGGGGGAGGGCCGTGCGGGAGCCGGGGGAGTTCCGGGGGCCACGTCTCCCGAGCCCGGCTCGGGAGGGCGCGGTACGGCGGTAAGGAGGAAGTCTCCCTCCCAGGAGTCCAGGGGTCCGGAGCCCGTGACGGAGAGTTCGGGG
>JAIRZX010000065.1 GCA_031267005.1 Deltaproteobacteria bacterium | reverse complement strand
ACCCGAAGCCAGGATGTCCTTTACGGCGTCCGGAGCGTCCGCCGGGATTCCTATTCTCCCGAGAGATTCGACGGAGCGCGCGATGAGAGCCGACAGGCTCGCGGGGTCGAAGTCCACGTTCGACAGGGTGGCGTAAAGCCCGCGCGTCAGCAAGCGGTCCGCATCCCTGTCGGGCTTGCCCTTGCCCCTCGCGGCGCGGGCCGTCCAGGCCAGCGCCTTGAGCGAGCCGGTCAGCAGGTCCTGCAGATCAGACACCTCAGGCGATTTCCCGCAGGCGCCGAACGCGGAGCATCCCGTGCCGTCTTTGGTCCATTCGCATTGCCTACAAAACATATTGCCTCCCTGTCCCCCGCGTCGGCGGGAGCCGTAAGTGCCAGGCCGCCGGGGACCTGCCTCCCGGGCCATACGCCCGGAATTCGGGGCGCGGGAGAAATTCCCGCGGAACGGTTGGAATTTATGCGTCCTTACGCGGGCGCGCCTTGATATATGTTAAGAGGAGATTGCCGAATTCCGTTCCGGCTCACGCCGGACTTAGGATTTATGGCGGCGGCGCATGCCTTTATGCGCCTTTGAGAAAACGGGAAAAAGACGGATGACAAATGAGTTTCGGAGGCTTAAAATACTTCACGGTATCCACAATGTTGCCCTTGCCGCCGCATTCCGACGGCCCTTCCTTCCCGGACCCCGGCCTGGCCCCGCTGAACCCAGCCCGGCTCTGCGGCTCCCGGCCACGGCTCCCGGCCACGGCTCCCGGCCGGAGCCTCCCGGACACTGCCAGCAATTTAAGGAGCGCCCCGCCTGGGCGCGCTAAGGAACCTCCATGCGCTTGTCTTATGTTGCCGCAACGGTCGCGGCCGCTTTCGCGTTCGCCGTCCTCGCGTCCGGACATCCCCTTCAAGCCCAGTGGCTCGAAGACGACCTCTCGCCATTCGCCAAAAAAGCACCGAAATTGCAGGGGGCCGCCGCCGTCAAGGATGAGGGATGGTTCAGGCCTGACGCGTGTCCCTCCACGCCGTTCAAGTACTCTATTATTTATCCCCGGGGATTCGACAACGGGGGGGCGGTGGACAGGGCCGTTGCCGCCAGAGTGGCGCCTATACGGGCCCAGGCTAAGGGCCTAGGGGAAGGGTTTACCGGATTTTTAGGCGACTGCAAAGGCCCTGACGGATACTTCACCCTCAGGAGTTCCCCTTACCGGGTATCCGGTTCGGCGTACTCGGTGATCATGTCTTATCAATATTACTCAGGCGGAACCCATCCGAATGACGGCTTCGCCGCTTTGAACCTGTTTTCAGACGGCACGGAGATAACGCTTGACAGCCTCTTTCCCAACAAGTCCCGTTCGCTTCCCTTGCTCAGGGACAGAATTTTAAAATCCATCTTAGCCAGGGGGGCGGAAGGGCTTGGTCCGAACACAAGGAGCCTGGACGATGCGGGACACATGCTCCTGACCACCTTGGGATTGAGCGTGCATCAGGGATCCGGCGAAGCGGGGTCCTACGCCGAGGGGCCGATGTACTTGGATATCCCGAAGGAAGATCTCCTCGGAATGGGAGCTAATCCGGACATCTGGCGCTAGCCCGCGACGTCCAGCCACGCTCCTTCAGGCGGGCGCGGCGACCATGCGCGTTCCAGCAAGGCTTCTTCGCGGATCGGCAGGCGCCGTCCTAATCGCGGGATGCAGCGGCCCCGGCTGCTTTCCTTTCCTGCGGCCGCCGGCGTACCGTCCGTATTTTCGGCGGCGGCTCTGCGGCAGCTTCCCCTTGACCGGCTACGCGACGCCCGCGATCCTGGCAGGAGTGTTTGCCAACGACAACCAGAACGTCGCGGTTTAGAAATTTCCAAGAATATCCATAATTCCTTCGTCGATTCCATCTGTGGCGACCCGCTCCCTGCGGACGTAGCGGCCTTATGGTTATAATGCCATGTTAAATTGCTTTGCAGTAATCCTGAAGATGAAATACCCAATTGTCCAGGAATTGCGGCAAAACTGCGGAGAATTCAATTGCCTTGTCTTCAGCTTTGAAGTCGAAGAAGACGCTTTTAAATTCCTTGGATTTTTCACTGCATTGATTTTTGACTGCTCAAATTTTTAGTAAATATTTGATAATAATTATTCATGAGTGCAGGATACCGTGACTTCGTAGTTAGGAGCCCCATGGTTATAATTTTTTTGCGACACAACTCCGTCGGAGTCATTGAAATGATTTTTGTGATGTAAACGGCATAGAGAAGAGTTACAATGGCTGAAATTTTGTTAAGTTACCGGACATAACCGGCGCCCGTTTGCGACTTTCACGTTTGCGACGTCCCTTTCCTAAAAAAGAAAGGAGCCGCCCGTATCGCGGATATGAGTATATCTTAAAATGTGTTCAGCGAAACTAATGCCAACAGCTTCGTCGATGCGGTTAAATGATATTTCCATTCAAATTAAATATTAGGAAAAGGATGGAAGCAAATCTTTTATAGGAATGCCATATCTTGGAAATTATTCTAATTTTAAATTGAAATGCCTATATCTCCTGCGCAGACGTAACGCCTAGCGTCACAGAGGCACAGAGGCACAGAGGCACAGAGGCACAGAGACTGACTTGAAATGTCAACTTTTGTAATTTTTCCAAGAAAAATTTTGGTTTGGATGATACTAACGTAAATTTTTTTGTAACTCATTATCAGTTATCATGCAGAGGCGTATCTGATTGAGTCTCGGCCAGCACAATGCTGAAATGTTTATTGGCGGGAGCCTTTTTAACGGACAAGGGCTCAGTCGCTTGCTTTTAGTCGGAGGGGGGGCGCCATCCGGAAGGCCCGATGCCCAGTGAACGGCCCCATACCGCCAAATCCGGGGAGGCGGCTCTCGGCAGTCCCCGGAGCGGGGGCAAGCGCCAGCCGACGGAAAGGGGGAGTCGTCCAGCCCGTGCGTGCGTCCTAACGCTTGTTGCCAGGACGCGCGGTAAACGAGGGTTTCAAAAGCCTCAGGGGCTACGCTGTCCGGCAATCGGGTCGCGCGCCCAGGGCAGGCGAAAGGTTTGGCGATACGGCTGGCGGGCTTACCGGTCATACCCGTGTGCGGAAACGCTGAAAAGATTATTCCTCGCCAGCGATACCATATGGCGTTCGAAGAAGCCGACTGAGGCGCGGAGGAATGAATGGCTTATCATTCTAATGGATGTATCGTGGATGTCTCCTATTTTTCCCAATGGCCTGTCCCGGGGCCAGTTTGGCGACGTTATGCAGAAGGGTTTCGGCGGGGTTTAGGGGAGCGTGCGGGGCAGGCGGAGAGATTGGATTCGATGGAGCCGATGGAGCCTGTGGAGCCGATGGGATCCTGCGGTACAGGTTAAATCGCTGATCATGACGTCATACGCGACGGAAGGACCTTCACCCGGATAATGCCGCAGCAAACTGGCGGGAGGGAAGAGGCCGCCCCGTAATTTCACGTGCTATAATGGATTTTCCGGCAATGATTAACAGTTTTGCCCGAACCGTCAGGCGGCATCCGGAAGCGCCGGTTCGGCGCCGGACGGAATTCCGGCTCGACGAGGTATAGTGGACGGAGCAAGCGACGGGCGTTTTACGGCCGCGGCCCTTCCGGGCGCTTTCGGCGGCCCCGGGAGGCGATCTTAATGACAGCCGTGCTGGGAATAGATCTGGGGACGGAACGGTCCTCCGCCGCCGTCGCGGTGGTCACCGGGCCGGGCGCCGCGCCCGCCGTAGTTGCCAACGTCACGATTCCCACGGCGGCGTGGGCGGCCGGGTCCGGGAGGATCGTGGCCGGAGAGAAGGCGATCCTGCTTGCCAAGGCGGACCGGGAGACGCTCGCGCGTTTCGCCATGAGGCTCGCCGGGAGGACTTTCCGCACGCCCTGGATAAGGGAATACGTCTCGCGCGCGCCGTGCAGCATTGTCGAAGGTCCCGGCGGCTTCGCGGCGTTCGAGTACGGGGGGAAGGCCACGGCGCCGGCGGAGCTGTTGGCGGCGACCTTGGAGGAACTGAAGAAGGTCACTGAAACGCTCTGCGGGCGGAGCGCGGAGCGGGCGGTCATAGCCGTGCCAGCCCTCTTCGACGTCTTCCAGCGCAGGGCCGTGAGGGACGCAGCCCTGATAGCCGGGATCGACCGCTTCGAACTCGCCTGTTCCCCCCTTTGCGCGGCGCTTGCCTGCGGGCCGGGCGGTGGCGGCAAGCGGAGGGTCGTCGTGGTGGATCTGGGGGCGGGCTTCCTGGAGGTAGCCGTCCTGCTGAACGAAGGGCCCTCCGTGAAAGTCGTGGGCTACGGGGGGGACGTTTTCCTGGGGGGTCAGGATCTGGCCCGCGAGCGCGAGGACGAAGCCCTGAGCGGGGGGCCCGACGCCGCCCCGGCCGCGGGGTTGACGCCGCGCCAGGCCGAGGGGGTAGCCGCCTCCGTGCGCAAGGCGATATGCGCCTTGGGCGCTGAGCCCGGGAAGGCCGACCGCGTGATACTCCTGGGAGGGGTTTTTAAGGCCGAGGAGGCCGGGGAACCCCTCCGGGGCATCTTCGGGGACGGGCCCTCCATCCACGAGGGCCCTCCCGAGGCGGTGGCCGAGGGGGCCGCGCTCCTGGGGCTTTTGGAGCCCGGGGCCCTGGAGGACGTCGTGCCGTATTCGCTCGGGCTCGAGACCGAGGGAGGGGGCTACTCCGAGATAGTAGCGAGAAACGAGCGTTTCCCGGGGAGCCGCTTCGGCTTCTTCACCCCGGCTTCCGAGGGCCAGACGGAGGCGTCGGTGCTGGTGGTCCAGGGGGCCGGCGACCATGGCGTCCCGGCGATGGCCGTGGGCCGCTACGAACTCAAGGGGCTGGCGCCCAGGCCCTTGGGGGAGACGCTCGTGAAGGTCGGCTTCGGTTTCAGCGGGCAGCTCCCGACGACGGTAACGGCAGGTGACACCCGCGGCGCCGTGGAGACCTTCAGGTTAAGGCCCATGGCCGGGCTGTCCGAAGAGGAGGCCCTGAGCAAGGCTCTGGCGGCCGAGATCCGCCGTTCCGGCGCGGGGCGGGGCAAAGAGTTCGCGGGCTTGGCCGACGCGGCGGAGAGGCTCGCGGCGGCCGTTACCCGCTTGCGGGGCGCTGAGGACCCCCGGGCGATCGGCGAGGCTTGGGGCCAGGCTTCCGGCCTGGCCGAGGGCTTCCGGAGGAAGGCGGATGCCGCTTCGGCGAGGCTTGGCCCGGAGGGCGCGTCCGTCGGGGCGCTGGCGTCCAGGCTTCGGGGTCTGGTGCCGCCCGAGCCTCCCGTTGCGGCCCTCGGAACAGGCGCGGCGGGCACGGGCCTGGCGGAGTACCGTTACGGGTTTCCTCCGGAAAGTTAACCGGAGGACGGGGCAACAGCTCGCGGGGGGCCTTAAACGCTCTCCCGCGCCCGGCCATTGCCTTCGTCCCGATCGTGCCCGCGCCGAGCCCGGCCCGTGCCTGTCCGCGCCGAGCCCGGCCCGCGCCAGGCCGCGACGAGGCCGGCCCGCGCCAGGCCGCGACGAGGCCGGCCTCTACTCCAAATACAAGAACCGTTCCCTGCGTCTCCTGTCGAAGGCCTTTATCGGGGGTTCCAGGTTGAAGCAGATCTCCTCGGCGTTGACCCCGTCCTTCAGGTCGTCGAAGAGGTTGGGGCAACCCAGGATCAGATCGATGGGCCTGCGTTCGGTCTCGTACTCGTAGGGGGGCTCCTTCAGCGCGAAGTCGTCAGGCCAGAGCCTCAGCACCGCCTCCAGGAAAGAGAGCGCCGCCAGGAAGGGCCTGAAGCGGGGGTCGATGGGGTGGATCTCGGCCCCGCGGCAGACCTGCCCGGACCATTTGCCGAACATGGGACGGAACTCGACGGGGCGGAAGACCGCCCCGGGGATCTTCTTGGAGTTGAGGCGGGCCAGCAGGGGCGCGAGCTCGACGTACGGGGCGCCTACCACCTGGAAAGGCTTCGTGGTGCCCCTCCCTTCGGAAATGTTGGTGCCCTCGAAGATGACGGTCCCCGGGTAGAGCATGGCGGAGGCGGACGTGGGGAGGTTCGGGCTGGGCGGCACCCAAGGGAGGCAGGTGTCCACGAAATCCATCCCGCGCTCCCAGCCCTCCATCATGATCACGGTAAGTTCGCAGGGGTTCTCGGAGAAGGCGTTCCGGAAGGCGGCGTGCTCGCCCAAGGTGGCGCCGTGGCGGAGCGGCACGGGCGTCATGCCCACGAAGGAGGCCATGGAGGGGGAAAGTATGGATCCCTCCATCACGAGGCCGTTTACGGGGTTGGGGCGGTCGAGTATGACCATCTCGACGCCCGCCTTGGCACAGGCGTCCATCATGAGGAAGACGGTCTGGGTGAAGGTGTAGACCCTCACGCCCACGTCCTGGAGATCGCATATGACCGCGTCCAGGCCGTCGAGCATCCCGGGGGAGGGGGACCGGCTCTCCCCGTAGAGGCTCCACACGGGCCTCCCGTCCGGAAGGGCCGAGTGCGGCGACTCCTCCATGTTGTCCTGCATGGCGCCGTATAAACCGTGCTGAGGCGAGAAGACGGCCTTTACCGCCCCCGGCATGCGGTCGTCCAGGAGATTCAGGGCATGCCTCAAGTCCGGGCCGACGGAGGCCTGGTTGCACAGCAGGCCCAAGCTCTTGCCTTTGTAACGGTCTAAGTGGGATTTGAGGAAGACGGTAAGGCCCGTCTGGACGCGGGGTTCTCTGAAACGCATCGTCAGGAAGTCCTAAAAGGGGGAGGCTCGGCGGGCGGTTGGGAGAGAGGCCCCGGCGGGGCGATCGGCAAGGCGGGCAGGCGATCAGGCGCGGGGGGAGGGAGACGGGGCCTGGGGCCGGAATGGGGCGGGAACGCTCTAGGCGTCTCGGGAGGCGCCGGAAGTCCGGGAAAGTCCCGGAAGCCCATGCGGCCCGGAAAATTGCAGGAAGTACCGGAAAGCGCCCATTAGGGCTCCGGGCGGTGGGTTTCCGGAAAAGGCGGGAGGGTCCGACGCCGGGAGCCTTCCGGGGAAGGATCAAGAACGCGTGGCATCGGGCCGGAAGGGCCGCCGTCGATTGCGGGAGCCCTATAAACGTAATTATCAGGGGACCGGGGGCGGCCAAGGGGACAGCGGCCCCGACGGCCCAAAGAGTCAAAGCGCCAAAGAGTCAAAGAGCCAAAGAGTCAAAGCGCCAAACAGGCGAAAGGCTTAAGAGGCAAAGGGCTTAAGAGGCGAAGGGCCCGGCGGGAGCCCCGGAGCTCTTCGGGCGAGTTTTCCGGGGGCGCCCGGGGGAAAGGGGCGAGAGAATTAAGCCCGGACGGGGAAGGCCCACAGAGGAACAGGCGCCTTCGGCGGGCCCGGGGCCCGTCTTTCCGTCCGCCCTCTGCCCAGCCGCTCTTCTGCCGCTTTCCAGGCCTCCCGGTCTTCCTCGCTGCCGGCTGGCCGGTTGCCGGGGCATCCCCGCTCGCCGGCTTGCAGGTTTCCGGGCCTTCCCCGCTCCCCCCCTTTTCTGGCTAGCGTTGGCAATTAGGGCAGTACACCGTAGTCCTGCCCGAGGACCTCACCTTTTCCAGGGTTCTGCCGCAGCGGGGGCAGGGGCGGCCCGCCTTGCCGTAGGCCCTGTGGCGTTGCTGGTAGCTTCCGGGGCCTAAGGGGGCCTGGTAGTTGGAGATCGTGGAGCCGCGCATGCGGACCGCCTCGCCCAGGATTTCCCCGGCGGCCTTGAGAATGATATCCGATTCCTCGCGGGCTATGGAAGAGGCGGGCCGGAAAGGGGATATCCCGGCCTCGAAGAGGATCTCGGTCGCGTAGATGTTGCCCAGCCCGGCCATGGCGGCCTGGTCCATCAAGAGCGTCTTCACCGGCGCCTTGGAGGAGGCGAGCCGCCGGTAAAACTCGCCGGGGGCAATGGCGGTCACGTCGGGGCCCTTGGCGGAGGCGGGAAGGAGGAACTCCTCCTCGCTCGCGCGGCAGACGAAGAGCCTGCCGAACTTGCGAATGTCCCGGAACATCAGGGAGTCTTCGCCGTCGGGGCCGGAGAAGCCCTCCAGGACGAGGGCGGCCCTCACGTGCGGAGGCCAGACCCTCTTGCCTCGGCTTCCGGCGCGGGGCTCCGCCTCGCCCGCCCCACCGGCGCCCGCTCCCCCCGGGGAGGCGGCGCCGACGGGCGAGTGCCCGAACACGAACTGCCCGGTCATCCTCAAGGACGCCAAGAGCCGCAGGCCTCCCCCGAAGGCGAGGATCACGCACTTGCCCCGGCGGGAGGCCCCCTCGAAGGCCGAGCCGTCCAGATCGGAGAGGGCCAGGGGCCCGGCCAGGGTCGGGCGGTACAGGAGCTCGGTCGACTTGACCCGGGCGCCCGCCAGGGCCCGGTCGAGATCCGAGGCTATGGTCTGGGCTTCGGGGAGTTCAGGCATTTTCGGACGCCAGCGCCTCGGAGAGCGCCTTTATTTCGGCCGCTGGCCTTACCGCGAAGCGAAGCCAGCCCGGCCCCAGGCCGCGGAAGTTCGACGCGTCCCTGACCAGGATGCCCTTTTTGTAGAGCCTCGCGATTATGCCCTCGGCCTTGGGGCCCGCGTCCATCAGGATGAAGTTCGCGTCGGAGTCGACGAGTTTCCCGTAAGGGGAGAGCGCGGCCTGCAGAAGCTTGCGGAGCTTGGACGTCACGGCGCTGGAGGCGTCCGCGAAGGCTTTCTGGCTCAGGCAGAAAAGCCCGGCTTCCAGGGCCATGCTGTTAAGGGGCCAGGGCTCGAGTCGGTCCGCGAGCGGCTTGACGCTCTCGGGGTGGCCGACGAGGTACGCGAGGCGGAGGCCGGGGATGGCGAAGATCTTGGTAAGCGATCTCAGGACCAGGAAGCGCTCCGTCACGGCGGCCGTCCCTTCGCGGGACCTTTCTTCGGTAAAGTCTATGAAGGCCTCGTCCAGGACTATCCAGCATCCGCTGGCGTTGCCGTGCTGCAGGAACGCGTCCAGGACCGGGCCCGGCAGGAGCTTTCCCGTGGGGTTCGCCGGGTTTGCCAGGAAGATCAAATCGGGCTTCAGCTTCGCGGCCAGGCGGACTTCCTCCAAGGTGACCTCGAAGCCGTTTTTTTCCTGGGCCCCCACGTGCGCGGGCTTCTTGCCCGCCGCCGTCAAGGCCTCCTCGTATTCCGCGAAGGCCGGTCCGATGATGACCGGCCTCTTGGGGGCGAGGATCCTGGCTATCATCCTGATGTGGGGAGTGGAGCCCGCGCCGGGGAGTATTGCCTCGGCGGGGAGCCCGGTGGCGTCGGCCACGGCCTTGACGAGGCTACCCGCCTTCACGTCGGGGTAATGCACCGTCTCGGGGAAGTTCGCGAAAAGGTGGGCTTTGAGCCCTTTCGGCTGTCCCGAGGGGTTGATGTTGGCGGAGAAGTCCAGGATCCGGTTCCAGGGCATTCCCAGTTCCCGCGCCGCGTCGAAGACGCGGCCTCCGTGTCTGTGCTCGGTCAAGGGGAAGGGTCCTCAGTGTGGGGGGATAGGGGGGGCGGGAAGCGGCGGGTCCGGGCGGCCTTTCGGGGACAGCCCCGCGCGCGGCGCGTAGGCCCGGAGCCGTTAAGCCGGAAGCCCGGCGGAACGGCGGCCAGAAGGCCTCCGGGGGCTTGCGGAAGGCGGGCACAGG
>JAIRZX010000050.1 GCA_031267005.1 Deltaproteobacteria bacterium | reverse complement strand
GCGAACAGCATCCGGTGCCAGTGCTCGTAGGCGGTTTCCTCCACGAGGCGGACCATCGCCTGGGTCTCGCCTCCGTCCAGGCTGTCGCCTAGCTGCTCCCCGTGGAGGCGGAGCCGTTCCCTGAGGTCCAGCTGAGCCTCGTTCAGGTGGTTCGGCGGCGCGGCGGCCGTCGCTCCCAGGTAGCCCAGTATGGCCTTGGCTCCCGTCTCGGCTTTGTCGCGTGCTTCGCGGGCTGCTGTCTCGATCATGTTCCTTAGCGTCTTGTTCAAAGGCGGCATGGGTACTGGCTCCCGACCGAAGCGGTGAAGGTCTTAAGATGCGCATTCGGTTCTTCTTACCACAGGACTTGACCGGGGTCAAAAGGACCTGGCCGGATAACTCAGCATGTCCCTTTTCCGAAACGTCATCCGGGATGCGGCCTGTACTGAATACGGTACCGGACTGGACAGCGCCGGAGCTCGTTTTGTTTTTTTCAGAAGAGAGTGATGGCGGCAAGGCCGCAAATGCCTTGCTGCCGGAAGGGCGCCTCCGGCTTTACGGCGGTCGCCGTTTGGCTAAGGACGGTTTCCGCCTGTAGCGCCAGGGGCAATCGGCAGGGGGAGTCAACAGTAATGACATCCCTTTCGGGCATGAGTCTTAACTCGGGACTTCGCCGGTGGATATTCGGGCGCCTGTGCCGCCTGGCAACGGGGGACCGGCCCGCAGAATGCCACTGCCTGGAGGCAGATTCCGCCGGAGCCAGCTGTTGTCCGCAACGGCATAAAGCCAAGCGCTGGAGGTTTTAGCCGTCGACGGCCATATCCCCCCGCCTCGGGGACGAGGATCCTGGCACCGCAAGTTTGCTTGTTGCCGCCCAGGAACCGGCCTGAAGCCAGTAATCCTCCGCCATGAAACATGAACCGGAGAAGGCGGTCTCCCAGATTACAGTATCAAGGACCGGACGGGGGACCCCCTTCGGCAAAGGCGTCGGCAATAGGCGACAGCTTTTCGTCGCCGAATGGGTACTACGAAGGAAATGAGCATGTCTTAGGCACAACTGTATTGGTCTTGGATGCGCCTGGGACGGGCTGTCATCTCCACAGTTCAGGGAAAGGGGGCAGACTTTCAGGGGCGTCCGCATCATGGACGTGTTTGAGCCGGAACGGCCTGTGTTTCGCCTTTTGCCCCAGGTCCAGCCCCATGGGACAGTAAATCCTGGTGCCCGCCCGCTCCTGTAGCCTGGCCGTGGCGGCCGCCAAGCCTACTCCCCCCAGACGAAGGTCCGGGTTTCGTCCAGGCCGAAGCCAAGGCACCAGGAAACGTCCTTCAGGACGGCTAGTAAGAGGGCGGCGGTGGCGGCGCAGGAGGCGGCTACGGCCCTGTCGTCGCCTCGGACGCCATTAAAAGTGACGTGGCTGGACGCTCGGTGGTTGGAGCGGTTTTTCCCATGCGGGGCGGGTAGCCGTTTGCGGCAGGAACCATGTGAGGATCAGAAGCTTGCCCGCCGAATAGCTCCTCCGGAGGGCTCACGAATTTTTCAGATTTGAGGGGGCTCAAGTAGACTAGCATGCTTGTCCCTGAGCGGGGGAACGGTTGCGTACTGCACGGAATTGGGAGGACCGCCATGCCCCTAACCTTTACCTGCAACCCCAACGGGACCTCCAGCCTGTTCGTCGCGACGGATATCAGCCCGTGACGGCGACGTCCATGACGACCCTGATGAAGTGTTACTGACGGGGTGTCTTATCCTGGAATTGACGGGATGGTTTGTCATAAATTTACCGAGAGCTTGTCCTAAACAAATTTCCATCGTGGAAACAAATATCAATTCAGTTGCCTTGCGGCTAGTGGAGGTCTCTATAGAGGATAATGAGAAACGCCTATGGTGCAACCAGAGTGCATTTTCTGTGCCGCGGAGGGGGGCAATGCGCCGACTCTCCTGCAACGGCAGTTCATTTCCGCGATTATTGTTCCTCATTGAACCAGTTGAGGCCAACATTGTAATTTTGACAATCAGCCAGCATATTATTGACAAAACAATCCAGCAAAAAAAATATTTTACAAACCAACCAGGCAATAAAAGCATGGGTTCTGACTTGGTAAAAAAATACCCTTTGAATGGTAAAGCTGTAAAAATTCGCGTGATGCGGCTCAATATCGGGCGCTAGGGGCGCCGCTGAATATGAAGAGGTGATTTTCCGCCGCGAATTCAATTCGACTTTTTTCCACTGGCATCAAAATTATCCCTAAAGTCATGCCAAACTATCCTCCAAACAGGAATTTTATGCTGTTACGCGACTTCAAATTTTTGCCAGCGAACACTTATTGCGGTTCATTCCCAACAGGTGACGCGAGACGACGGTTTAACCGGATGGGAAGGCAGGCGAGCCTCAACTGCTCAACTAAAGCAAAAATGGCTTTTTGCGCGGACATCGACTATCATTTGGCTTCGGCGCCTGCCCTTTTGCCCATACCGACTTATTGAGAAGACAGCCTGCGAGGCGTTCCGTGCCAACGAGCCGGGCCTCCGGTTCTTCTAGGGGGCCGGCCTCTGAGGATAATGGGGCGGAAGCGGCGGAACCCAACGCGGAAGCGGCTGGGTTGCCCGACTGCTTGGACTTGTCGCCAGGCCGAAGGCGGCTTGGCGTGGCCGTTTCCCGGCCAAGCCGGATCATCGGAGTTGGCCCGCAAGGCCATGGCGGAAAGCCTGGCCGCGCCGCCCGGCGAGTTCGCTCAGTGCATTGGGGCACCAGGCCCAGCCACGGGGGGATGGCTTAGCCCGGGCATCTTCGTGAACGGCTGCGGCGAGGCGTCGTTACCCCTGCCCCTGTTAGCTCCACCCGTGAACGGATACAATAGCTTCATTCAAACCCCAGTTTCCGCCTTGTAAACCGCCTTTCCAGGAGGTGCCGAATTGAAGGGGCGCAAGGTTATATTCTCGACGGCGCTCGCCTCTTTTGCGGCCGCGGCCTGCCTTTCGGCCCTCGCCCATGCCCAGACACCGCCCCTCCCCCTGCCTGGAGGGGCGCCGGTCCGCCTGCCCGCCGCAGCCGGGGATGACGGCCCGGCCCCGCCGGAAGGCGACGGGCCCGCCGCCCGCCGCCTCGGCGGGCGGACGCAAGCGCCCGCAGCCGTCGTCGCCCGGGATTCGGGCCCGGATTCTGCCCCCTGCCCGGCCCCGGCCGGAAAGGGGTGCCCGCCAGCGGACGGCGTCCGTCCCTCCCCAGGCCCTGCGTCCCGGCTCGCCGCCGCGTGGAGCCTGGAGCCCGCCGGGCCGCTCCGGCCCTCCGCCGTGCCGTTCCGGCCGTTTCAGGGCGGGACGGCGACGCCCGCGCCCGGAATTGACGGCTCGGAGGGCGCGGCTTCCCCTCCGCCTGGCTCCGGCGCTTCCCCTCCGTCTTCAGCCCCCGAGACAACCCCCCCCAGCGGCCCCACCCCGCCCGCGCCCCCCCCCCGCCCCCCCGCCCCCCCGGCCCG
>JAIRZX010000036.1 GCA_031267005.1 Deltaproteobacteria bacterium | reverse complement strand
TGCCCGTCCGGAGCCTTCAAGCCCCTGACCATGCCCGTCCGGAGCCTTCAAGCCCCGGACCCTGCCCGTCCGGAGCCTTCTAACCCCGGAGCTTGCCCGTCCGGAGCCTTCTAACCCCGGAGCTTGCCCGTCAGGCGCTTGCCAGGCCTGAGCCGTCTGCCGGGAACTTCCCTGCCCGGGCTCCCCGGCCGATCTTTTCGCCCGGGTCGCACATCGAAAGAGCTTAGGTTCCCCCTTGACTTACCGACCGCCCAAAGCCGGGAAATTCGCAAGGCCCCCGCGCCGCCGCGCCCGGGGCTCCGCGTTCTACAGCCTCGTCTCCGTCGGCACGGTGGCCTTCGTGCTCGCTAGCTGGTTTGCGGCGTCTGGGCTGAAACTGGTGAACCCCGCCTTCCTGCCCAGCCCCTGGGACGTCTGGTCGGCGTTCGCGGAGATGGCGAAGGACGGCTACAAGGGCGAGTCGCTCCTCACCCATATCCTCGTGAGCCTCCGGAGGCTGTTCCTGGCGCTGGGTGCTTCCCTGGCCGTGGCCGTTCCGCTGGGGCTCGCGGCGGGGACCTCCAGGCTGGTGAGGGCCGCGATAGACCCAGTAATCGAATTCTACCGGCCCCTGCCGCCCTTGGCCTACTACACGCTCCTCATCCTCTTCCTGGGGATAGGCGACGAGTCCAAGGTGACGCTCCTGTTCCTGAGCGCCTTCGCGCCTCTTTTGATAGGCATCACCTTCGCGGTCAGGAGGATCCCGGAGGACAGGATCAGGGCGGCGAGATCGCTGGGCGCGGGCGGGTTCAGGCTCCTGTGGAGCGTGGTCCTGCCGTCCTGCCTCCCGGACATACTTACCGGCTTCAGGACCTCCACGGGGCTGGCGTACGCCACCCTGGTCGCCGCCGAGATGGTGGCCGCAGTCTCGGGGCTGGGATGGCTCGTGCTGGACGCCTCGAAGTTCTTGCGAAACGACATAGTGTTCGCGGGCGTCATAATCCTCGGGGCCATAGCTCTCGTGATGGACATAGCCCTGCGCGCCGCGACACGCCGGGTGTCGCCGTGGCTGGACCGGCAGGAGGCCTGACGCCGACCGGAAGGAGGGCTGACGCCGGCCGGAAACTGGCTTGAAGCCGCGTCGGAAGCCGTCCGGGGCTCCCCGGGCGTGACCGTCAGGCCGCCGCGCCCGCGAAAGGCGCGTTTGCCCGCCAGCGCAAATCCGACGGTGTTTCGAAACCCACTCAGGGCCTCGCCTGCCCGTAAAACTGTCCCTTGCCTTCCCGCCTGCCCGGGTGCCCCGGCCTGGACGTCCTCACCGGCCTGATTTCCACCCCCGGCCTGGACGTCTTTCCCGGCCTGGACGTCTTTCCCGGCCTGAATCTCAACCCCGGACTATATTTCATCCCCGACCATAACGCCGTCCTCTCTCCCGGCTTATTTCGGCGGGCCGAAACGGTCCGGGAACCTTCCAGCCTCCCCGCCAGGCGCCGGGGGGCCTCCACGGAGAAATGCCATGAAATCCAGACAAATTACGAAGGCGACCCAGGCGTTCGCGGCAACCCTCGCGATCTTGGCCTTAGCCGCGACGACCGCGGGTGGCGAAGCGTTCGCGGCCGATCCGGCCGAGCTCAGGATAGGCTACTTCCAGTCCCCCAACGGGGAGCTCCTGGCCAAGGGCCAGGGCCAGCTCCAGAAGCGTTTCCCGAACACCAAGGTCCAGTACATCAAGTTCGACGTGGGCCGCGACGTGAACGCCGCCTTCGCCGGAGGCTCGCTCGACATAGGGATCATAGGGACCCCGCCGGGCGCCGCCGGCCTCGTTAACAAGCTCCCCTACAAGATTTTCTACCTCCATGACATCATAGGGGAGTCGGAGGCCCTGGTCGCGAAGGAGTCCTCCGGCATCAAGAGCGTCCAGGACGTGAAGGGCAAGACCATCGCCACGCCCTTCGGTTCCACCTCGCACTTCAGCCTGCTCGCGGCGCTGAAGCAAAACGGCGTGGCTCCCACGGAGCTGAAGATCCTGGACATCACCGGGCAGGAGGTCCACGCCGCCTGGGTCCGGGGGGACATAGACGGGGCCTACATCTGGCAGCCGGCCCAGTCCGCCCTCGTGGCTGACGGGGGAAGGATCGTCGTGAACTCCCGCCAGGTGGCAGAGAAGGGAGGCATCACTGGCGAGTTCGGGATAGTTTCCGACAAGTTCTACGCCGAGCACCCGGACGTGGTCAAAGCCTACATAGAGATCCTCGACGAGGCCACCAAAGAGTACAGGGCGGCGTCCCCGGAAAACGTGGCGATTCTCGCGAAGGAGCTGGGGCTCTCCGAAGACGAGACCCGCAAGGTTATTTCCCAGATAATCGTCCTTGACGCCGCGGACCAGAAGGACCCGAAGTACCTCGGCACCCCGTCCGCCCCGGGAGCGCTCGCCCAGCTCTTGAAGGACACGGCCGACTTCCTCCTGGCCGACAAGAGCATCAAAACCTCCCCTCCCAAGGAATTCTTCGAGCCGCTTATCTTAACGGAGCTCTACCAGTGAGCCCGCTTCCCGCCGGAAACCCCGGGCCTTCCCCTCCGGACGGAGCTTCCCCCCCCTCCGGAGCTTCCCCCCCCTCCGGAGCTTCCGCCGCCCCCGGAGCTTCCGCCCCCTCCGGAGCTTCCGCCGCACCCGGAGCTTCCGCCGCCCCCGGAGCTTCCGTTGCGGCTGGACCTCCCTCCGAAGCGGGTACTCGCGCCTCCGCGGCCGGCGGCCCTTCCGAGGACCCCTTCTCGGAAGCGGCCGCCGCCGAGGCGGCGGCGGCCCGCTACGGACGCTTCGAGCGGGGCCGCGGCGAAGCCGCCGGGCACGAACCGGCCGCCGAACTGATCGGCGTGACCTTGAGCTACAAACGCGGCAAGTCCAAGGCCACCGTGCTCTCGGACATATCGCTCAAGCTCTGGGACAACGACTTCGCGTGCGTCTTAGGCCCCTCCGGGTGCGGGAAGACCACTGTCCTGAACGTCCTCGCAGGCTACGTCCAGGACGTCGACGGCGAGGTCCTGGTCGGAGGCGAGCCGCACCGTGGCCCGGACCCCAGCGTGGGGGTGGTTTTCCAATCCCCCAACCTGTTCCCGTGGCTTACCGCTGCGGACAACGTGGGCTTCGGCCTCCGGATGCTCAAGGTCCCCAAGGAGGCCCGGAAGTCCAGGGTAAGCGAGCTCCTGGAACTAATTGGCCTCGAGAACGCCGCGGCGCTACTGCCCCACCAGATGTCCGGGGGCATGCGCCAGAGGGTGGCCATAGCGAGGGCGCTCGCGGTGGACTCGCGCATAGTGCTCCTGGACGAACCC
>JAIRZX010000018.1 GCA_031267005.1 Deltaproteobacteria bacterium | reverse complement strand
GCCCCCCGCCCGGGCGGGGCGCCGCCAAACCAGCCCGGCCCCGCGCCCCCCTGTCCCGAGGCCAAGGAGAACCCCGATGCCCCTCAAGTACTGTCTGGCGCTACTGCTCGCCGTCTGCATCACGGGCGCCGCCGCTTGCGGGGCCGGGCCCCGTGGCTCGCGGCGCGGGGCGCAGGCGACTTCCGAAAGCCACATCCAGGCCATCATCAACGTGGGCCTGGTGGCCATCCGCACCGGCGACTACGCCAAGGCCCTCCAGACCCTCCAGGAGGCCGAGCGCCTTGCCCCCGCCAACGCGGACGTGAAGCACCACCTGGGCAGGACCTTCTACCAGCTAAACGACATGGACAAGGCCGTCGGCTTCTACCTGGAGGCGCTGGCGCTCGATCCCACCAAGACGGACATCCACAACAACCTCGGGCTCGCGTACCTGAACAAGAAGGAGTACGACAAGGCCCGGGCGGAGTTCCAGGTCTGCATAGACGACCTCACCTACTCCAACGCCAACATGTCCCGCTACAACATGGGGCTCCTGGAGGAGGCCTCCGGGGCCCCCGACAAGGCCGCCGACCAGTACCACCAGATAATCGCCTCCGCCGGCCAGACCCCGGCCGCCGGCCCGGCCTACTACCGGCTCGCATACCTGGACTACCAGAAGGCCCTCTTCCGGGAGGCCGTGGACTACCTGACCGCCGCGGTCCGCCAGAACCAGGACTTCGCCGACGCCTTCTTCCTCCTGGGCGAGTGCTACGAGAAACTCGGCATGAAGGACGAGGCCGCCGAGGCCTACGGGCGCTGCGTGGTGATCGACGCCTCCTCGCTCCGCGGGGTCGAGGCCCAGAAGCGCGTGCGCAACATAATGAAGGACTACAATTGACAGCATCCGACGACAGCGAGGGCAGGGCCCCCGCGTCCCCCGGCCCTCCCGATGCCTCTCCCGGCGCCGGGGCAGCGCAGGCGGACGGCCACGCCGGCGGTCCCGGGGCCGGCGCTGGGGAGCCCCCCGAGGCCTCCCCCGGCGAGGCGTCCAGGCCCCCCGAAGCCAAGGCCTCCCCCAAGAGCAGGGCTTCCCACAGGCCCCGGCCCCTGGCCGCCGGGCCTCCCCCCGCTAGGCCCGGGAAGCCCGTGGCCCTCCGCCGCCCCCAGGACGCCAAGGCCTCCCCCAGGCCCCGCCCGGCCCGGGAGCCGGCCCGCGGGGGGCCAGGCGCCCTGACCGAGAGGCGCGAGGGCCCGGACGGCGAGCCGTTGGCCACCCTCAAGGCCTCCCCCAGGGTCAAGGTCCCCTCCGGCAGGAGGCCCCCGGAGCCCTTGGCGCCCCCGAAAGGCGCCAAGCCCGGCAAGGGCGGCGGGTGCGCCGAGGCCGGGCCCTCCGGGTTCCGGGACGGGCCGCCGCCCGCCCCCGCCAAGCCGCTGAGGGTGCCCATGCCCCCGCGCAGGCTCTCGGGCGCGGACGCCGGGCAGAGCCCTCCCGGAACCGTGGCCGTCTCGGCGAGGGCCAAGGGCGTCACCCCCTTCATGGTGATGGAGGTCCTGGAGCGCGCCCGGGAGCTGGAGGCGCTGGGCAGGACTGTAATCCACATGGAGGTGGGCGAGCCCGACTTCCCCACCCCCGGCTTCATAGTGGAGGCCATGCGCCAGGCGCTCGGCACCGGGGCCTCCTTCGGCTACGCCCACTCGCTGGGCGACCCGGAGCTCCGGGGGGCCTTGGCCCGCCATTACCGGAGGCGCTACGGGCTGGAGATAGGCCCCGAGCGCTTCCTCGTCTGCCCGGGCACCTCGGTCGGCATGGCGCTCCTCTTCGGAGCGCTCCTGGAGCCCGGCGACAAGGTCGCGCTGACCGATCCCTGCTATTCCTGCTACCCCAACTTCGTGCGCTTCTGCGGCGGCGAGCCGGTCTTCCTGAAGGTCCGCGAGAAGGACGGCTTCCGCGTCGACCCCGACGAGCTCAAAAGCCTGCTCGCGCGGGAGAGGGGGGTGAAGGCCGTCCTCGTCAATTCCCCGGCCAACCCGACCGGGGCCGTGCTGGACCCCGAGAGGCTCAAGGCCATAGCCGGGCTGGGGGCCTTCGTCGTCTCGGACGAGATCTACCACGGCCTGAGCTACCAGGAGGAGCGCGACCACAGCATATTGGAATACACCGACCGCTGCGCCGTCGTGGGCGGCCTTTCCAAGAGCTGGGCCATGACCGGCTGGAGGGTGGGGCACCTGGCGCTCCCCCCGGATCTGGCCCGCCCCCTCCAGAAGCTGGCCCAGAACTTCGTCATTTCCGTGAACTCCGCCGTCCAGAAGGCGGCCGTGGCCGCCCTGGACGAGGGCTGGCCCGAAGTTGAGCGCATGCGGGCCGTCTACGACTCCCGCCGCAAGCTCCTGCTGGACGGGCTGAGGCGTTTGGGCCTGGGCGTCATGGCCGAGCCCGCAGGGGCCTTCTACATACTCGCCCGCGCCGATCACGTGAACCCCGACTCCAAGGAATTGGTCTTCGAGATCCTGGAGGAGGCCGGGGTAGGCTGCGTTCCCGGCCGCGAGTTCGGCGCCGGGGCCGAGGGATTCCTGAGGTTCTCCTACGCCGTGAGCTCCGAAGGCATCGAGGAGGCCCTCCGCCGCCTCGAGGGCTTCCTCGCCCGCCGCGGGAAGCTCCCCGCCTGATGGCCCCCACCAAAAAAGGCCCGGCAGGCGGGAAGGGACGAAAGGGCGCCAACGCCTCGAAGCCTTCGAAAGCCGAAAGGGCGGCCAAGGCCGCGAAGGCCCTCAAAGCCAAGGCTGGCGGGAAGGGCGCGAAGCTCCCGAAACCCTTGAAGCGTTCGGCCGCGCCGCTTTCTTCGGGGCCGCGGGACGCGGCGCCTGCCCCCAACCCTTCCCCTTCCCCTAAGCTTTCCCCGTCCCCCAACCCTTCCCAGTCCCTTAAGCCTTCCCAGTCCCCCAACCCTTCCCAGTCCCCTAACCCTTCCCCTGCGCCGGCCTCGGCCTGTAAGGGCTTAAGCGCTCCCGCCGCCCGTCCCGGGCGCGGCCGGGCCCCGGACCCTTCCGGCCGCAAGCCCCCCGCCGCCTTAAAGGCCCCTTTCAAGGCCGAGGCGCCGTCAGGGCGCCCGGAACGCCCGGACCGGGCCGGGGGGCCCGAGGCGCCTTCTCCCCGCGACGGGAAGGACGGACGCCCCGCGAGGCCCGCCAAGGGCTCGGCGGGCGCCTCCCGGGGGCCAGCGCCGCCGAGGCACCTGACGACGCTTACGGCCTTCAACTCCTATATGGCACAGGCCGCGTCGAAGACGGCCTCCGGCGGGACCCCCGCCGGAGTTCCCCCCGCCGGGAAACGCCCTGCCGGGGCGCCGGAGCGGCAGAGCCCGCCCGCCGTGGCGGTCGATTTCGTGCTGGGCGCCGCCGACGCGGGCCAGTTCCCGGAGCCGCTGGGCTGGGAGGCGGCCTTCATGGGACGCTCCAACTCTGGCAAGTCCTCGATGCTGAACCGCCTTCTCGGCCGCAAGGCCATGGCCAGGGTCAGCTCCGAGCCGGGCCGCACGCGGGAGATCAATTTCTTCAAGGTTCTCTGGCGGAAGGGCGGCGAGCCCTTCTACGTCGTGGACTTCCCGGGCTACGGCTTCGCCAGGGCGCCCAAGGCCAAGGTCCAAGGCTGGGGCAAGCTGGCCGGGGGGTACCTTTCCGGGGGAAGGGGCCAGAAGTCCTTCCTCCTGGTGGACGTCAGGAGGAGCCTGGCCGAGGACGAGTTCATGCTCCTGGATCTTTTCAGGAAGCTCGGCACCCCCGCCGTCCTGGTCGCCACCAAGTGCGACAAGCTCTCCAAGACCGAGAGGGCCAAGAAACTCGCCGAGTGGCGCGAGGCCATCCCCCCGGACCTGAAGCTCCTGGCCTTCTCCGCCTTGACCGGGGAAGGGCGCGAGGAGCTTATCCTTGAGGCCATGCCACCCGAGGCCGCTCGCTGGCCCGAGGCCGCCGCCGAGGCCGGCGCCTTCCTGGGCGTCGCGCCGGAGGCAAGCGGCGTGACGGACGGGGACCGGGACGTGACGGACGGGGTTCCGCCAGCCTACGCGGAATCGCTCGGCGCGTCCGGCTGCGGCAGGGAGCCGGCCGCCGGGGACTGCGGCGATCAGGGCCCCGATTCCGACGGAGGCGACGACGGCCTCCCGGAGACCCTGGCCGACGGACCGGAACGGGCCGGCTCCGCCTCGCGGCCCGCCTCTGGGGATGTCCCCGGCTCGGGCGAAAGCTCCCCGGCCCGGCCCGGCAGCCCGGACAGCCCCGGCGAATCCGAGACCGACAAGGCCGGCGAGGCCCGAACTGCTGCAGGTCCTGGCACGGTCGAGGGCCTGGCCTCCGGCGATTCCGCCAATCCTCCTTTTCGCGGGCCCGACGCCTGCTCCGAAGGCGGCCTTGAATATTGCCCGGAAGGCGGCCCCGATTCTTGCCAAGAGGCTGGCTCCGAGGACGCTCCCGAGCGTAGCCCGGAAGGCGGCTCCGTTGACGCTCCCGAGCGTAGCCTGGAAGGCGGCTCCGATTCTGGCCGAGATGGCGGCCCAGGGGTCGGCCGGGACTCCTGACTTCCGAAGCCCAGCGATCTACAGGCTTCTCTTCCGGGCCCTTCCTCAAGGCGTTTTTTCTTGACATGGGCCCTGGCATAGGCTAAATTCTCTTTATGGCTGGAAGGAGGCCCGGGGCGCCCGCTTGCGTCCTGCTCCTACTTAATCGTAAGCCGGATAGAAGGTGATACGCGTTGAGCAGAAATGACACCGGTATTGAGGTCATAGTGCGCGACAACGATGTCGAGCAGGCGATCAAGGCCTTGAAGCGCAAGGCAGCCCGAGACGGCCTCATCAAACAGCTGAAGGGCAAGAAGGCTTACGAGAAGCCCAGCGACCGCCGCAAGCGGAAGGAGCGGGAGTCCGTGCGGCGCATCCGCAAGGCCCAGGCCCGCCGCGCCAGGCGTACCCCCAGGTAGGGGGAGGGCAGTCCACGCGGCAGAATCACAAACGGCGGTCTTTGTCCTGAAGGCCGCCGTTTTTTTTTCCCGCCTCCCCTCAGGCTTGCGTCGGTCCTGAACTTCGGGCTTGCGCCGGTCCCGAACCTGGGTCCTGCGTCGGTCCTGAACTTCGGGCGTGCGCTGGTCCTGAACCTCGGGACTGCGCCGGTCCTGAACCTCGGGACTGCGCCGGTCCTGAACCTCGGGCCTGCGCCGGTCCTGAACCTTTACCTTCGGCGGCCCGGGGACGTTCCGGCCCTTTTCCCGTTCCCCAGTCCGGGCTCCGCCACCGGTCGCCTTTCCCCCGCCCGGAATCGGGCTTTCCGGCCCGCAAAACCACGATTTTCCGCCCGGCTCCCCGCCGAGGGCTTATGCCCCGCCGGGAGCTAGGGCCGAGGCCCCGGCCGGGCTTCCCGCCTGGGCCCGAACGGCTTTCCGTCAAGACCGTAAAATTAGTTCCGACCGGCTTTCCAGCCAACCCAGCTTTCCTTCCAGCCCCGCCCCGCGCCGCCGCAGGCCGCAGGCCGCGCCGCTTCAAGGCCGTTACCGGCCCGGCGGCCAGGCACCCGCCCGACTTGCGCCGCGCGGCCGAAAACCCAGCAACGGCGTCCCGCCTGCCGGCCCCTGAGGGCGCAAGGGACGACAAACGACTCGGAGGATCTAAATGGCCGAACCCTCACAGGAAAACGTAGGAATTACCATTTCCAACCACCTCCTTTTGAACCAGCAGCTCTCGACGGGGGCCACCGGTTCCTACACGAGGCTCCTCCAGGCGCTGGTGCTCGCCTGCAAGATAATCCAGCGCGACGTGGCGAAAGCCGGGCTGGTGGACGTCCTGGGGAGGGCCGGCACGATAAACGTGCAGGGCGAGGAGGTCCAGAAGCTAGACGAGCTGGCGAACACCACCGTGAAGCGGAGGCTCTCCGCGTCCGGGGAGGTCTGCGGGCTCATCTCCGAGGAGGAGGCCGACATCATCGAGATCCCCCGGCAGTACCCCAGGGGGAACTACCTCGTCCACTTCGACCCCCTGGACGGCAGCTCCAACATAGACGCCAACGTCTCCATCGGGACCATATTCTCGATCTACCGGAGGATCACCGAGTCCACCAACGACATGGACCTCCAGGACGCGCTCCAGCCCGGCGTCCAGCAGATAGGGGCGGGCTACGTCATCTACGGCTCGTCGTGCATCCTGGTCTTCTCCACCGGCCAGGGCGTGAACGGCTTCACCCTGGACCCCTCCATCGGCGAGTTCCTCCTGTCCCACCCGAACATCAAGACCCCAGCCAAGGGCAAGATCTACTCCATCAACGAGGGCAACTACGGCTACTGGGACGAGCCCACCAAGAAGTACATCGACTGGCTCAAGCACGGCTACTCCGAGCACAAGACCCACTACACGGCCCGCTACGTGGGTTCGCTCGTGGCCGACTTCCACCGGAACCTCCTGTACGGCGGCATCTTCCTCTACCCGGCGGACCTGAAGGATCCCAAGAAGCCCCAGGGCAAGCTCCGGCTCATGTGCGAGGCCAACCCGCTCGCCTACATCATCGAGCAGGCGGGGGGCCTGGCCACCTCCGGACGCGAGCGCATCATGGACATCGAGCCCCGCTACATCCACCAGCGTACCCCGCTCATCATCGGCTCCCCCGACGACGTGAAGATCTACCAGGACTTCGTGGAGGGCCGCAGGCCCTGAACCCCTAACCCCCCTTGAGGCAGGGTCCCCTGTGCGGGGCACGGGCCTTGCCTCCCCGAGTCCCCGCGCACCCCCCCGTCTTAACTTAAGCCGCGCGGGGGGGGGCGGGGCTTTTTTTCCCTTGCCGGGAGCGCTGGCTGGCGCGTGCCCATAGGCGAGGGCGCGTCCACGGATCCACCCCCGCAGCGGCGCCCGTTTCCCCGGCTCTCCTCCCCCGGTGCCAGCGTCCCCGGAACTTCCGCCCGCAACGGCCGCGTACCGGATTGCCCGCATGCAACTCCAGCTTCCCCTGGCTCCAGCTTCCCCTGGAACGATTAGTCGTTTTTCGACGCCCTGGCCCATGAAAGGCACGGCATGTCGCCCGCTTCATGCGGCGCGTGCCGCCCTGAGCAACGCCGCAAGACAACCTTTCAGACGAAACGCCCGAATGTATTGCCATTCTAGTAAATATTATAAAAGCGTAGCGGCAAATCCTTATATAGTAAGGCCATATCTTGGATATTATTCTAATATTCAACCAGAAGGGCAATTATTTAACCAGAAGGGAAATTTTTCAGCCGACTGGTTTACCAAGCTGTTATAGCTTAGAGCTTAGAGCTTGGAGCTTGGAGCTTGGCCGTCTGGGCTGTCGACGTCTAAATCGCCTGCTTCCGGCCGCAAGCGGAATACTGCTATTCCGGGATTACGGGCGAAACCCACATCTCACACCCGTCAATCGCGAAGAGGCAAGCCACGATGTTCCTCTCGTTCCTGCCGATGGCAATCGACACGCGGATGGGGTTTTCCGATGCCAGGCCGTACTTTTTTTTGCGCATCTGTCTCATTCCAGCCCTGGCGGCTTCGATGCCGCTGTTAGCGTCATCCGCCATCTTCAGTTCGATTACGTACGTCAGATCTCCGTAGACGACTTTCAAATCCGGGCGACCGATGAACTCGTGACTCTCTGGGTAAACTTTTGCCCCGGCCGCCCACAGAGCTGCATGCAGAACGGAACGGTAGAAGCCCTCGCCGATTCTCCGCCTAATTTTATCGGCGAGTTCCGATGCCCGTCTTTGAAGATCGTCAATGGTTAAATCCAAATCAAAAGCTTCGCTTAAGTCGCGCTCAAATTTTCCGGGCTGGGGATCCTTGTCGATTGCAGAGTGGTCATCATAGCATATTCCCGCATAAAGGCGCCAGAAGATATCGACTATGCCGGAAACGTCGCGGGCGGCGAGGAGCATTCCCAACTTCTTCCCGGACTTGCCGCCGCCGGACCAGGAAAGGTTCAGGTTCGCCAGGAAAAGGGCGGAAATGGCCTGGCGAACTTCAAAGTTAGGATACTGAAGATACAACGAGTGATTTTTTTGTCGCAAGGTCAGATAACCTGCCTGGAAGAGGAATCCTTCCGGGGAAGCGATATCGATATCCCCGGGATTGCGGGCAAAATCTTTATCGACTTCCATGCCCTCAAACTGATCTGCAGTGAGAGCCATATCCCTGAGGAATTTTTTTATCAGCCCGTCGGAGCCTGATTGCATCCAGTATTTTCCAAATTCTGAAAAATTAAAGAAAGAGAGAATGGAAAATGGATTGTACAGTTTCTTTTTCCCGTCGAATGAAAAACCGTCGTAATAATCACGGATTTGCCTTAAAAGCCCCTTTTCGGACAACCTAAGCTTTCTGGAGGAGTTCTTGATAAAAGAAGGGAAATTGCTTTTTATCTCCCGCTTGGTGTAGCCCATGAAAGCGGCGAAGTCAGACTCAAGCGAGATGTCGACTAAATTATTTAGTTTGGAAAAAACGTCCATTCCGGAAAATTTAGTTATACCCGTAATGAAGGCGAACTTGATGTCGTCAGCTCTTGCTTTGATCTTCGTATAAAATGATCCGATGGCATCACGCGTATCGATAAGCAGTTGCGCGTCGTATGCCGACTTCTCCTTCGAGGAAAGGCTGACTACTGGAGCATCGTATTCGTCTATCAAGATAACGATTTTTTGTCCGCTCGCCTTGCGTACGTCCTTAATAAGACAAGAAAAGGCATTCGCAAAATTTGTTCCCCGAAGGGAAATATCGTGCCTTTCAGCGTTGTCTCCAAGACAATCCTGGATTTGTGTTTCTAAATGCTCTATACTCCCGCTATCCGCCACATCAAGCATGTTTAGGCGTATGACAGGGTTAGAAATGAAATCAGGGGAGAGCATGTCTTTTTCCGCCGCGAGTCCCCGGAACAGATCCGCCCTCCCCGAACAGAAGGCGTCGAGAGCTGAAATCGTAAGCGACTTGCCGAAACGGCGGGGACGAGCGCAAAAGACGAACTTGCCCTTCTCCATAAGCTTCGGGAAATACATCGTCTTGTCGACGTAGACGGCGTTATTTTGCCTCAGCTCTTCGAAATCCGTCCACCCTATAGGAAGAACCGGTAAGTCCTGCACCATGCTGTCCTCGTTCCGATTTTGGACGTCATGAAAAGCTACGGGGCCAATAACACCATCTTGAATATTATTATATCACCCTGGTATTTGGATCAAGCCCTCGACTCAAGCGTAATATGGCCCTGGCTGGGGTCCTCCAGAGAAGGCATGCAGCGTTAGCGCGAAGCCGTCCGTGCCCTGCGGATCGCGCTCCCGGCGGCAAGGGCGCTCCGGGCCGAATCGCCTTAAGTCGAAACGCTTTCGGGGCTTCCTGGCTTGCCGGCTCCCGGGCATCGGAAGCGAAGCCCGCCGGGACTCGCAAAACGGCCAGCCGGGCCGCTTTATTAAAGGAGGGCCCGGCGGTAAATTCCGACCTGTCCTTGGCGTACGGCCGGGATGCAGCAACGCCGCCGCCTCTGCCCGCCTCCCCCCCGTCCGCCTGTGCGCCAGGAGCCTCCCTTGCCTGGTCCTCCGGGAAGCACGGAGTGCAAGCTTTGCCCGACGCGCATTCCGCGCGCCCCCCAGCGGGGGGGGGAGGGGAGAAGCGCCCTCCGGGGCCGTTGCGGCGCCGGCAACGCGGGGGGGGCACGCTCATCTGTCGCGGCGGAGGCAACCCCTGCCGAGGCGGCGGCCTCGCAGCGTGCTCTGAGGCGCCCCCCGCTTCCGCAGGTGCGGCTGGCTATTCCCCCCCCTGCGAAGTTTCGGCTCTTAGCGGAAATGCTTGCTCTGGGGCAAGCGGGGCCGGCGTCGCCCTGCCGGCCCGCATCCATGGAACTGTCGCGGCCAGCCCTTTACGTTCATGCCGGGTTTCCTACGCCCCGGGGCCATCCGTTCTCCGGCGGGGCCGCGTCGGCGCGCGGTCGTTCGACCGATGCGCTACAATGGTACAATGGCGCATGCGTGCGACGTGCGAGGCCCGCGGGAGCTTTCAGGCTGATGCAGCTCGGTCGGGCAGATTTCGCGGGTTTTCCCGGCCGGAGCGGTCCGCCCGCGCCGGGAGTACAGTGCGGGAGGGTAGTTTGATGCTTTTCCTCGTGTGCGCGGGCGACTGCAGGCGTTCGGGGGGCTTGAGCCCTCGCGGCTCCTCCCCCGCGCGGAAGGCGCGGCGAACCCGTCTCCGGCGGCTTTTTGGCGGGCCCGGCCGGGGCGGTTCCGCGGGACTGCGGTCGCGATGACGGAGGACGCGGGGAACAAGGGCGGAGGCCGAGGCCGGGAAGGGGGCCGGGCCGCGGGGGCGCCTGGCGGGGGGGCCGGCTCCTCCGGCCGCGAAAACGGCGGAAACGCCCCGGAATCCGCCTCGCCGCCGGGGGGGGCGGAACGCGCCGCCCGCTTCAAGGGCTTTCGGGGCTGGGCGGTTTTGGCCGCGCTTTCCGCCGGGGCGTACTTGCTTCTGGGGCTGGGCGGCTTCCCGGGGGCTGGCCTCGTGGGCCCCATGGCGGCGGCGGTCGTCGTGGCGTCCGCAGGCTGCGAAATGCGCCTTCCGGAGGGCATGTTCACCCTGGCCAAGGGCTTTCTCGGACTGAAGGCCGCCTCCGCCGTGGGCGGGGACTTCCCCTCGATACTCCTGCAGTCCTGGCCGTTCCTCTTCGGGGGGGCCGTATGGGCCATGCTGGGGGCGGCGGGCTTGGGGATATTCCTGGCCCGGAAGGGACTTTTGCCAGGCGCCGAGGCAGTCTGGGGCCTCTCCCCCGGAGGGGCCGGGGTGATGACGGCCCTGTCCCAGGACTACGGGGCCGATCCGCGCACCGTGGCTTACATGCAGTACACCCGGGTGGTGCTGGTCTCGATCGTAGCCGTCCTCGTGGGAAGGCTCTTCAGCCCGGAGGGCATGGCGCAGGGGGGGGCGGGCCCCTTCTTCCCGGCCCCGGACCCGTCCGGGCTGGGCGTGTCCCTGGCGCTGTGCGCCGCGGGCGCGGCCCTTTCCCGGCTGACCCGCTTCCCCGGGGGGGCGGTCCTGTTCCCTCTGGCGCTGGGCGCGTGCCTCAGGAACTTAACCCCGGTCGACTTCTCGCTCCCGCCGTGGCTCTTGCAGGCCGTGTGCGCCTTCGTGGGCTGGAGGATAGGGCTGGGCTTCTCCCGCGCGGAACTCTCGAGGCTCTTTTCCAGGACGCCGGTGATACTCGCCGCCGTTGTCGCGATGGTCGTGAACTCCGGGCTGTTCGCGGCGGCCATGGCGCTTTCCGGCCGCTTCGACCCGCTCACGTCGTACCTGGCGACCAGCCCGGGGGGGCTGGACGCGGTGACGGCCATAGCGGCGGGCACGGGGGCGTGGCTTCCCTTCATAACCGCCATGCAGACCTTGAGGCTCCTCATGGTGATGGTCTGGGGGCCGGCCCTGGCCAGGTTCTCCTCGCGGGTTTCCGGGATTCCTGGCAAACCGGTGGGGCAGCCCCCGCCGCCGGGCGGCGGCTGACGGGACTTAAAGCCCTGGCTGGGGGCCGGCGGCTCCCGGCTTCTTCCCGGCCCGTCAGGGCTTTTTCATGAGTCCTAACGCGCATCGCCCCGGCTCATCCAGGCGTTCGCCCGCGTCCTGGAAAAAGGCGCGGCATGGTTGCGACGGCCGGGCGCCCCGCCCTGCCTCAGGGGAAGATGCTTGCCCGGTCTATGTCCATGCCGGTTTCCGACGACTCGGTCCATGAAAGCCGCGTCGTGCCGCCCCGCAGCATGCAGCGGCCCCCCCGGCGCAGAGGCGCCGGAATGCCTTTCTTGCTGCGCCCGTATGTAGCCGGCGGCGCCCAAGCCCATGAAAGGAACCGCATGTCGCGCGCCGCAAGACGCGGCGTCCCCGGGGGGCCGCCGCAGGAAAACCTTTCATGCTAACGGTCCGAAGTCTGCCGCCCCGGACGGCCCAATCCCGCGCTTGGCGAAGGGCGGGCGGGGCCATGCCCTTTCAGTCGAATTCGACCGCCGTCTCGTGCCCGTCCTTCTCGAAGAGGCAGGCAACAATATTCCTCTCCCGTCTGCCTATGGCGATCGACACCAGGACGGGTCTTTCGGAGGCCTTGCCGTAGTCCTTTTTGGTGATTTGATCCATTCCCGCCCTGGCCGCCGCGCATGCGCCGTCGTCTTTTTCCGCCATTTTAAGCTCGATAACGTACGTAATCAGACCGTAGACGACTTCCAGGTCGAGTCGGCCCAGGTTCTCCCACTTCTCGGGAGCGGCTTTGGCCCCAGCCGCCCACAGGGCGGCCTGCAACACGGATCGGTAGAAACTTTCGCCTTTTTCCCTTAAAAGAATCTCGGCCAGCGATTCGGAGAGGCTGCCAGCCGAATCGTCGGTCAAGCCAGGTCCCGCCGAATCGCGTATGGCCGCTTTAATTTGCCCGCCGGGAAGCGCCCGGTTGGCGTATGAATGGTCAAGGCCGCAAATGCCGTGGAGAAGACGCTTTAAGGCGCTCGCCATTCCCGGGACGTCGGCGGACGCCAGGCAAGCGCCGAGTTCACGCCCCGTGACGGCGATATAGTTCGAGTCGAGGTTGAAGTTCTGCAGGAAAAAGGAGGAAAGCGCGGATCGGACTTCCTTGTTCGGGTAATCCAAGGTGTATGTCGTATCGTTTACGGCGCTAATAGTCAGGTAGCCAGCCTGGTAAAGGAATCCGCAGGACGAAGTGGATTCAATTTCCCCGGGGGAGCTTGCGACATCTTCGTCTACTTCCATGTCCTGGAATTGATCAACCGTGAGTGAATTATCACGCAAGAAATTCCTGACGAAGCTGCGGGAACCGGACTCCACCCAAAAATTCTTGAATTTGTTTGTTTTGAAAAAAGCGAGCGTGGAAGAAGGATTGTACAGTTTCGTTTTGCCGTCGAAGGAAAAGCCGTCGTAGTACTCCCTGATTTGCTCCAAAAGCTCCCCGCGGCTTTTCCCGAGCTTTCTGGCGGTCCTGTCAATATAGGGAGCGAAATACCTCTCCAGTTCATCTTGAGTGTAGCCCATGAACGCGGCGAAATCCTCTTCGAGCGAGATATCGGCCAGGTTGTTTAGGCTGGAAAACACGCCCATCCTTGAAAACTTGGTGCATCCGGTGATGAAGGCTAACTCGATGAATTCAGATGCGCTTTTGATCTCCCTGAAAAAATTACGCATGACGATCCGCGTATCGGCAAGCAATTGAGCATTGAAGGTCAGCTTATCCCTCTCGGCAAGGCTGATGACGGGCGAATCGTACTCGTCAATCAAGATCACGACTTTCTGGCCTCTCGTTTTGCGGACGTCATTAATAAGACAATAAAAAGCAGTCGCGTAATCCGGGCCCCGCAGGGAAACCTGGTGGCGCTCGGCGTTTTCCTCAAGAATAATTTTAATATTTTCCTTTAAAATATCCGCGCTCTCGCTGTCCGCTGGGTTGGACATGTCCAGTTTGATGACAGGGCGGGTGACGAAAGCCGGGGAGGACATGCGTTCCTCTACGGCGAGGCCCTGGAAAAGATCAATCCTTCCTGAGTAAAACGCGTCGAGGGTGCTTACAGTAAGCGACTTGCCGAAACGGCGGGGCCTGGCGCAAAAGATAAAGTTTCCCCACTCCCGCAACTTAGGGAGATACGCCGACTTGTCGACGTAGACTCCATTTTCTTGCCTCAGGACTTCAAAAACCTGATTTCCGAGGGAAAGAACTGGCAATTCCTCAGACATGGGGTTCTCCTTTCGGTTGGCGGAGATTATCCAAGACGGAAAATTTTGCAACCAACTTTAAAGTATCATATCATGAAGTTTTAATCAAAGGGTTTTTCCATTTTCGGCGAATGATGGCCAAGGACGTATCCGGTCAAGCCTGGTTCAGGCCCAATCCGGAGTACCGGTTTCGGACAGGCGCATTTCAGCCGTCCGCAAGTGTTCGTCATGAAGCGGAGGAACTATTCAGCTCCCCCGCGGCCCGGGACTACCCCTCCTTCATGGCTGAAACAAGGGGGCCCTGCGGGCGAAGCTGACGGCGCTCCGCGCCCGCCCGCAGGGCCGGCCTTCCCGCAAGCTGCGTCCAGGCCTCCCGGTGCCGCCTCCGGCAGCGTCCGGGACCCTTGCAACATACTAGCGTGATAACGACCTAAATCGTCGTAACAGCCGCGAAGGCTGATTTATTCCGCTTATCAGAAAAAAAAATGATAAATGTCGCCTGTAATGTCCTAGGAAAGCATATCACAAAATATCGATATCTCCTCAAAGAATAGGGAAAGCATGGAATAATACTCTACGCCCAAAATACTGGTTATGACCCATTTTCCGGAACCAGTGTTATTTGACCGTTCCGAAGCATTTCAGCCGCGTGCGAGCCCCGCAGGTTCTCCTGCAGCGGCAGGTCTCCGTTCGCCCCGCCGGATACCATTGCGGCCCTGGTTCACCCGCCTCCGCCTCCCCCGGCCCCTTGACTGAAACCCCCAAGGACGCTAATGCGCATCCCCAAAAGCCAGCGGCCCCCTCTCCCCCGAAAGAGTGCCTCGCGTGTCCCGAGGGGCTCTGGAGGTCCATATGGCCAGGCGGCAAGTGGAAGGCGGAACCGCGCTTCAGAGCCCTTAGGGTTAGGCGCCGACGGGCTGGCCGCTGCGAACTCCCCGGACGGCAAGCGGGGCTTCATAGGCCGCAACGGCGGCAGGGAGATAGCGCCCCGCTTCCGCCAGGCCTTCATCTTCACGGCCAACGGGTTCGCTTCTGGGGAGGAGAGGGGGGGCTGGCCCTGCTCCTTAAGGCCCGACGTTAACTCTGGGCGGAGTACTCCGTTCTTCCCCGAGTGTCAGGCCTTCGAGACAGCGGCCCGGCCCCGGTCTGCACCCAGCAGGCTTCCGGGGCTTCATATGCCCCGACTGAAAATGGAAGGCAGTGCCCAGCTCCGTGCAGACCGCCTTCCGGTTCCCGTACGGGCTGGCCCAGCCATGGACGGAAGCGTGTTGCAGGGTTGCATACGCGAAACTGGCGCCTTGGCGCTGGAGCCGCGTTTCTCCCAGGCCAGCCAGTTCATCGAAAAGGGGTGGAGGCAGCCTCGGTGCCCGGTGGCATGGCCGGGCTTGCGGGCCTGGACGGCGCCTGGAAGTAGCTGTACGTCTGCCGCGTGTCCCGGCACGGGCAATGACTTGGATGTGGAAGTCCTCTGCAGGCTTGGAAGCTGGAACTGTTAGCCAATGGCAAGAGGAAGGCCCCGAGGCCCAGCTGAAAGAAGCCGGAAGTAAACATTCGGCCAGACGGACAGGAACCCCGTCAGGCGTCCCCGGGCGACGAGCTAGCGAGATAAAATTTAATCCAACATTGTATGACCTTATGTGCGTAAACGGGGCGGGTATATTAGGTGATGGTCATCGCTCTTATTTCAATTATTGTTCAAAGTTTAAAAAAAATCAATGATAGAAATTTTAAAAAATATATTTAACTATTTTTTTTGATCATATTTAGATAGTGACTAAATTATATTTTTTATATAACCAATAATTTATTATGATATTTTTAACAGTGATGTAAATTTATATATTTTATTATTGAAAATTATGTTTTATTTATAAACCAATTGACCAATTGACAAATTGACCAATTGACAAATTGACAAATTGACAAATTGACAAATTGACAAATTGACAAATTGACAAATTGACAA
>JAIRZX010000684.1 GCA_031267005.1 Deltaproteobacteria bacterium | reverse complement strand
AGCTGGAAAGGGAGGTATAAAGGACAAGCTTAAAGCTATATAGCTATTCAGCCCATCCATCACCGTCTTTCCCGTCGCCCTGCCGGGGGGGGGCCAGGACGGAAGCCCGGCCGGGTCCTGGCCGAAGGGCTCCGGACTCCGGCTGGGGAGGCCGGGGAGTTTGGATTGGTCCCGATAACGGGCAGCCGGCCGGAACGCGGGGGTAATTTGCTGGAGATTTCGGCGGGGCTCCGGCCGGGGCGAAACGGCGGGCTAAATTCCAAATTCTGGAATATCTTTGCTATTATCGCGGTTTAATCAAAACATCTTTAGCGGATCGCGAGCGGTTCCGCTTATTTGCTTCCTTGGTGTCCCGGGGGGCCGCGGCGCTTCGCTGTTTAGGCGGGACGGGGGCGGCGCGCCCGAACGGTTTTACGGGGGGCGAGGGGCAGCCGCGCGTCTTAGTTGCGCCTTTCAGGGCGCAAAAGGAGGGATTCAAAGCCTTTGGAAAAGGGCAGGCGGGGTGCTGGGCCGCCCAGGGCGCCTGCCGGGCAGTCCCGGGCGGGCCCCGGGGGCCGTGCGGGGGCGGTCGCCGGACGGGGCCGGAAAAGGCTAACAAACCTTGAGTTTGTAAAAAAAATGGATTGACAGAGGGATCGCTAAATAGTAATATCCCCCTGTTTTTGAACATGCCCCGTTTCTGGCGCCCGCACGGCACTGGGACCTGTAAAGTTCCGGCCCGGCTGAAGTTTTTGCGCGGTTTTTAAGATCCCTACAACTATATAGCGGTTGTACCGATTTCTCATCCACTAGCCGGGCCCCGGCCCGCACCCCCCGAGGGGGGCCAGGCGGAGGAAGGCTCTTCCGGAGGGCCGGCCGATTCAGGAGGCTTCAAATGAAAACACGTTCGGGCGTATGCCTCTCCGCAGCCGCCGCCCTCGTACTAGCGGCGTCCGGCGTTGCCTTCGCGGGCCCCGGAGGCGACTTCCAGAGGGAGACGACCTTCCGCGACGCGATGATCAAGTCCCAGGCCGCCCCCCTCGCCAAGCAGGCCCCCTCGACCGGCGACGGCGGCGCCGGGGTGACCTTCTCGATCATTCCAGAGTGGGACTACGTCCACCACGACGACGTGACCGGCACCATCGCCGGCACCGATCTCAAGCTCTCCGGCGGGACCTCCAAGTCCTACGCCCTCATCTTCATAGCCGGCAAGCAGTTCACCGACTGGCTTAAGGTGTCCTTCCTCTACAAGTACGCCTACACCACGTACAAGGCCGGCATGCTCGTCCCCAACAACCCCGACATGGCTGGGCGCTCGGACGTCAACCTGGCCTCGCACCTGGCTGGCTTCATCGGGAACTTCACCCACAAGACCGCCGGGAACTTCGAGGTGAGCATCATGGAGGCGTGGGACACCTACAGCGGCAACGAGACCCAGTTCTTCCAGGGCACCCCGACCACCAGGTCGGTCAGCGCCTTCGACGACAGGGTCTTCTCCTTCATAGCCTGGTGGGACAAGGACTTCCAGCTGAGCGAGAACTGGAAGATAGATCCCTACGTCGGCTGGAGGACGGTCCATGTCCAGTTAAACGACATGAACGAGTGGGACCCCACAACGCCCCAGGAATTCACCAACGACAGCTCCGTGACCAACCTCGTGAGCTACGGGCTCAAGTTCAAGTACGACAAGGGCTTATTGGGCCTCTCCTTCCGGCTGGGAATGAACCACCGCCTCAGCAAGGATCCCATCCCCGGCTTCGCGAGCAGGGCTATGGCCCCCAACGCCACCAACCTCGGCTTCATGTCCTGCTGGGACAAGTCGGTGGCGACCTGGGGCCTGGGGTTCAGCTACGTAGTCCCCGAGACCATGGTCATCGCCGTCAACTATGACGGGGCGGCCGGCTCCAACACCGTCATGCACACCGCCACCGCGGCGTTCGTGTTCATGTTCTGATCCCGGCAGGGCCGGGCCGGGCCGAGCGGGGCCCGGACGCTGCCGCGAATGCCGCCCGGATGGTCCTCCGGGCCGGCCTCCTGATCCCGGTCTTGCGGTTGGACCGGGTTCAGGAACGCGAAACGGCCGGGGAGGGGAGCTCTCCGGCCGTTTCGCGTTTTGCGGGTTGGCGTTTAGGGGCTTGGGGCTTTGGGTGGGGGTTTTCGGCGGGCGGCGCTCGTTTCAGTCATCCGGCGGTTCCGGCGTTAGGCGGCGGCGGTCCGGCGGACGGTTCCGCCGGGCCGTTTCCGCGCCTCAATGCCTCTCGGGCTTCGCGGCCCAAGCCTTCTGGAGAGCGTGGCCGGGAAAAGACGCGGCCGCGGAGAAGCCTCCCCGGCCGGGTAGAGACGCTTCCCGGGCTGGCGAGGATGCCGCCTGGACCGGGAGACGGGCGGTCAGTCCTCCAGGTCCTTGAAAAAATCCTGGTCGATGCGCTTGACCTCCACGCTCCGGTGCTTGCGGACGCCGATGTTGTTGTCGTACATCAGCTCCACCAGCTCGTTGCCGTTAATGAGCCTGATGTGCTTGGGGGTGCGTTTGGCGAAGTCCACGGCATCCTTGGAAAACGAACTCGACGTCACGAAAACGCCCTTGGTGACGGCCTGTTCGTCCATGGCCCCCGCGAAGGCCTGGATCTCCATCCTGCTTACGCTGGATTCCGCGTAACGCTTGGCCTGGAGGTAGATGGAGTCCAGTCCCAGGGCGTCCTCGGTGATTATGCCGTCTATGCCGCCGTCCCTGGACTTGCCGGTGTGGAGCGCGTTGCCGCGGGCGCTGTACTTGAGCCCCCGCATGACCTCAAGAATGAGCTTTTCGAAGGCCGTGGGGTTCAGCCGAAGGATCTCCTCCTTCAGATCCGAGATTATTGACGCTTGGAGCTCCTTCGCGGCGACTTCCAGCCTCTCGTCCGGGGTGAGGGCGGAGGGCTCCTCGAACTCCTCCAATGCGGGGGAGGGGGCGGTTTGCGCCGTTTTCCCCTCCCCGGAGGAGGAGTCCCCCCCGGACGGCTTGCCGGTCTGGCGTTTGGCCGAGTACTCGGCGAACTCGCTGAACCGCATGAGGTACTTCCGGTCTATTCTCTGGGGGTTCTCCGCGAGGACGTCCCTGCCCCTCTGCGTTATCCTGTAGATGGCGCGTTCGGGCCGTTCCAGGAGCCCCGCGCGCAGGAGATCGTTAAACGACCAGGCGAGCCTGTCCGTGACTAGGGTCAAGCGCTGGGACGGGATGAGTGCCACCGCCTCTTCGGGAGTCAATTTGAAATGTTCGATCATCGGATCGCGTATTTCGGCTTTGGTGGCTTGGGGGGTGCTCGCCATGTACTGAAGAACTGGGAGCATGAAGTCTTCGAACTTGGGAATCGCCATTATGGTTCCTCATGAGGCAGGGAGTCATCCGGATGCAGGGTCCAGTTTTTCTCAGTGCTGGTGGTCTGCGCTCGGCAGATTGTGCGAGTTGCCGCCGGGAGGTAAGGGTCGACAGGCGGCGGGGGATAACGGCCACGGGGTTTGCGGTCGCGGAGGTTCCCGGTGAAGGTCGGTGCAAAGTCCGTTGAAGGCCCGAGGAGGGCTTGCAGGGGAATCGGGGCGGCTATAAGACGGTTCTAGCTCGGAGGGAGCGGGAGCATTTTCAGTCCGCCGGGAAAAGTGATGATGTAATATACCTTTTTGCGGAACAAGATTTCCATTCCACGATCGGGCACTAGCCCCCGGCGGCTCTCGACTCCACGTCCCTGGTGAAGATCTTGAACCAGTCCAGGCCGTCCCGGGCCTCCTGGGCCGTGGCGCTCCGGACCTCGGCGGGTTCGGGGTACTCCGGGTCCCGTTCGCCGCTTCATAGCTCAGCGGCTAACTCCTCCGCAGGCCTCCTGAAGGCGACTGGGTCGAGCGCGGCGAGGTGCCTCCGACGCCTCTTGCCGTAGCCTCGAAGTCCATGACGTCGTTCCAGGCATCCGGCCCCCAAGCACCGCCTTGAGTGCCGGAAAAGGCCGCCGGGAGGGGCGGCGGGCGCCGCCGCGAACGGAAACCGGGCTCGGGAGAGCGCCTG
>JAIRZX010000513.1 GCA_031267005.1 Deltaproteobacteria bacterium | reverse complement strand
CCGGCGCTCCCCCCCTACACCCCTCAGGGCCCCCGGACGCTCCCACCGGGCGGCGGCTCCGCGCCCGCTCCCCCCCCCGGCGAGGCAGTCTCCCGCGCAGCCCGCCCCAACCCGGCCGGCCCAAGCGCAACCCGAGCCGGCCCGACCGGCTCCGGACGAGCCCGCAACGCCGAGCCCGCTGCCACCGGTCCCGATGCCCCCCGCCCGGCGCTAACCGTCGCGCGCCTTTGCGTGAGACCGCCCGCCGTCGCGGCCGGGCGGGATCCGACCGTATCCGCCGGAGAAGCCCCGTACAGGCCTCTCCGGCGGTTATTTTCCTGACCCCCACTCCTCCGCATCGCCACTTGGCAAAATCACGGGAGACTTAGGCGGCGCCTCTGGCGCCGCGCTCCCCAAGCTTCGCCGAAGCCGGCCCAAGCAACGACTGACGGCCCCGCCCCAAGCCGCGCCGAAGAGGGCCATGGCGGAGGGGGCGGGGGGGGGAAGCAGGCCGAGCGGCTAACTTCTGCGCCGCTTCCCGCCAAAGCGGCTTCGCGCCGCGCGGCTTAGCCGCGCACCCAGGCGTTAAAAGACCCGCACCTCCGCCCTCTCGCCGTCCTTGGCGCTTATCATCAGCACCGTCTGCCCCTTGGAATCGGCCAGCGCCAGCCCGCCGGTGTCCTTGTCCCGCCAGACGGCCACCCGGTCGGCTCCCTTGTCGTCCCTCATGAGGAATGTGGGCTCCCCGGCCCGTGAGAGGGCCAGCACCGCCCTCTCGCGGTTCCTCTGGTCGGCCAGGGTCAGGGAAGGGAGCCCCCGAGACGACAGGGCCAGCTGGACCTTGCTTGCCCCGTCGCCGTCGCGGAGCCAGACGTGCGGTTCCCCTTCCTGGCCCAGGCCCATCTCCAGGCGGTACTCTCCCGAGTCGTCCAGCATGAACATCCGGGGCTTGCCCCGCACGAGCGTCATGAGGAGCCTCGTGCGCCCGGTCTCGTCGGTAAGCCTCAGTTCCCCGGCCAGGAGGGCCCTGGAACTGGGATCCTGCGCCTCGGCCCTGTCCGAGACCAGGCTGAAACAGAAGGCCCCCGCGAACCCGCAGAGGGCGGCGAGGGCGAAGGCGGCCAGGCGCTGTATTTTGGAAGGCATCCGATTGACTCCAAAGTCCCGCGTTGGGCAGGCTCGTCAAGTTTCGCTCAGCCCTGCCCCGGAGCCTCGCGGGCCCGCTCCCCCGGAGGGCGCCCGCGCGCGGAAGGCCCGGTAAAGGGAAGGGGCTGGGTCTGGAGGGGAACGCCCGGTAAAGGGAAGGGGCTGGGTCTGGAGGGGAAGGCCCGGTAACGGGAAGGGGCGGTAGGGGAAGCCGCCGCATCGCCGGGAGTAGCTCCGGCAAGCGTCCTCAACGGGAAGGGAGGGGCGAACGGGAGCGAGCCGGATCCGGTCGGGGCCGGGCCGGTTCAGCCGGGCTCGTCCAAAGCCGCCCAAACCAGCGCCACCACCCAGGCTACGCCGTAGACCCAGCCCCCGATTATGTTGACGAGGGCGATAGCCACCCTGTGGCGGCATCCCCGCTTGAAGGCGATCAGGGTCGGAATGAAGTAAATCAAAAGGCCGATGATCCCGGCTATGAGGATAATCACGCCCCAGAGGATCATTGTGAGCATGTCGCAACTCCTCGGCCGGGGTCGACCGCCGGCGGGGGCGGGCGGCCCGGACGGGCAAGCGAGGCGGGAAGGCCGTTACGGCGGAACCGATCCGGGCTAGAAGCGCTTGGGAGGCCCGGAAGGGCCTTGCGGCTGGGGCGGGTAGGGGCCGCGCGGGGAGCCCGGCTGGGGAGGGTAGCCCGGCTGCTGGGGCGGACGCTGGCCCGGCTGCTGGTACGCCACGGCCTGGGGTGGTTGCTGGTGCGCACCCGCTTGAGGTGGCTGGCGGTACGGCTGGGCCTGAGGCGGGTATCCGGACTGCTGGGCCGGGTAGCCGCCCTGGGAAACCCGGTTCTGTTGCGGATAGACCCCCGGCTGCGGCGGGTAGCCTGGCTGCTGGTAGCCCGGCTGCGTGGGGTAGCCGCCCTGCAGGTAGCCTGCCTGGGGCGGGTAAGGGCCCTGCTGGTAGACCTGGAGGTTCACGGTGGGGGCCTGGGGGCCGTAGCCAGGCTGGGGGGGGTAAGCCGGATGCTGGTAGGAGTCCTCGGTGTCGGACCCGAAGGCCCAGATAAGGCAGAGGATCCAGACCAGGAGGGTCCAGGCTAAAAACAGGTTGATCAGGAAAATCCACCACCTCTGCCTGTGGTTGCGCTTGAAAGCCACGATTGTCGGGATGAAGTTTATGATAACCGTGACCACCACGAGACAGATGATCGCCATTACCCCCAATCCCAGTATCGCCTCCATCTGGAACTCCAAAGCCCGCGGGACACGCCGCGGCGGCCTTCGCCCCCTGGAGCGGCCTTGAGGGGCAGTTGCGAATTTTTGCGCACGCGAAGAATATATAGCAGACCTCCGTCTTTGGCAAGGCGGCCGGTCCCGGCGCCGGGACTGGCCGGGCGCGGCCGCGAGCCAAGACCGGCCGTGCTTCCCGCGCCGTTAGCGGAGAAGGCGACCGGAAGTCGCTCAGATGGCGGGGACGAGGATTAGGATGTTAGGCCGGGCAGGACAAGGAATGGCGGATGAAGCTCGAAAACGGCGGAAGTGCGGGCCGGAGCCTGAAGGCGAAGGCGAAGGCGGGGCTGAGACTGAACGCGGGCGCGAACGCGGCTGGTCGGCTCGGCGGCCAGCGGGAGCCAAGGGCCGGTCAAGCCGGATTCCGGGGGCCGGGGGACGCTGCGGGGTTGAAGGCTGCTGCCGGCCGAGGCCGGGGTTCACAAGGATGCCCCGAACGAAGTTGCTGGCGTAAAATAAATCGCGCTCCGAGTTCGGAGGTTGGGAGGCGGGGACGGAGAACCGGACCGCTGGAGAAGCGGGCGCCTGGAGAGCGAGCGACAGAGAGAGAGGCTGGAACGGCAACTGCCAAAAATCTCTTTTCGCCATCTAGGCAAACGGCCCGGGCTGAACGCAGCCATGAATCGCTCGCCACCGCATCAAAACGGCTCCTGATAATCGTCGCTCCAAGCCTTCCCGAGAACTGATCCCGCCAACCGTCGCTCCAAGCCTTCCCGCGCTTCAGCTCCCCTCCCGAAAGGCGCCTGTAGCCCGGCACAGGCGCCTTTAAGCCCCGCTTGCCGGGAGAGCCTCGCGTTTAGGCGCCAAAAGCCAAATGCCGCAACCCCCTCGCGCGAGACTCCTGACATGCCCCGCAGGCTATCTTGCGTGTCCTCGCTGGCCTTCAAATCAAAACAATATTTCAAGCTGGCGCGAAAATTCAACCCTCGGCTAAAGGCTGAATGAGAGCTTTTTCCGCGCCGCCCCTAAGCGGGATAATGGGCTAAAGACGGCCTGTTGTCTAATGATTCCGCCGAGTAAAAAAAAATCGGAGGCTCGCCTTTTCGCGGTTTTGCGGGCAAGGCTGTTTGAAATAACTGGAACGTGCACGAAATATTATTGCTTTGAACTGCCATACAAGACCTGCGAAATTTTTCTGGCGGATGATATTCTAAATATTTACCCGTGCCAGTTTCCAGCGGTTGTCCGGAGCCGCCTTAAGCATCCAGGCGCCTTACGCCGCTGCGGGCGCAGGAGAGCGCGGAATAGTAATTCTGTTAATTACTGCCATTGTTATCATTATTATTATATCACTATGCCTAAGAGTAAAAAATCATAGCCCTTGTATATAGATGTTTCTATGGCAATACGGATCTGGCGCCGCTGCATACGGGCGTCCTCCTCGTCATGAACGGCCCGGCTCCCCCGGATCGCCCGGATCGCCTGAAACCCGCTCCGACACGGCATTTCAGGGCTTTCGCGGCCTTTAAACCGCCGCCCGCCCACGCCCCGTTGGGGAAAGCGTCTCAGCTTGCCCCAGCCCTGGGAGGGCGATCCGACAGAAGGCCAGAAAGAAAGGCCCGCCCGGGAAGTCCTGATTTTACGGGAGCTTCAGGGGTCATCGGCCATGATGATCAGGCAGGTTACCGAGGAAAATATTTTCGGTCCTGAACGCCGCGCGGAAGGCGGCCTCCATTCCGCAGCCGACTCCGGGGCCCCCGAATTCTCCTTGACGCGGCCGGCCGGTGAGTGTAATTTGACCGAGTACCTCATTTCGCCCTGCGATCGGCTCCGGCACGTCCAGCGCCAGGGGTTCGGCATGTGGGACGTTGCGGCCCCTGGAACTCCAGCGTCCCGGCCCGCAAGTCCCCCGAATTTGTGGGGGAGCCCGCCATCTTCCTTCGGCGCGACCGCATCGTCGGGACGCGCTGCGCCCTTCCTCGCGGGGCCCGGACAAGATCCGTCAATTAATTCCGGCTCAGGCTTGCCCCGTACGGCAAGCTTCCGCCAGGCCCGATCCGAAACAATCTGTTTCGAACAGCCTGCGGCAGAGCCTGCGACGCAGAAGCGCAAAAATTCTTTGACTGCGCGTTCCGCGTTGTCCCGCCGTCTGCGGCGCGCTCGGACATAAGCTCAGATATTTCCGAATTCCTAGACTTAACGGGGGCCGTTTCGCGGCACCTGGCAGTTGAGGTCTTAGCTTGCGCCCAGACATTTCCCGCCGACGGCGACGCGTTCGGCTTGCGCTTTTTCCACTAGCGGCTTGCGCTTTTCCCGCGAGCTTCCCAAACCCCTCGGTTTTCCGCGTTTCCCCGCCGCGCCCCCCGCGCTCGCGGCCCCTTTGCCGTTACCGGAACCCCGACGGGCCATTGAGCCGCTCCCGGCCGGGCCCCCGCGCGGCTAGGAGCCGAAAAGCCTCACTCCTAAACCTAAATTTACATAGCTTAAAAGGTTACTCTCGATACGACACGCCCCGGGACTCCCCCGGGCCAGCGGAGGCCGTAAGACACGCATGCAGCTGACACAGATTAGGAAACGGGACGGTCGCTCCGCTCCTTTCGACGCTTCGAAGATAACCGGGGCCATCGCCGCTGCGGCACGCGCCACTGGCGAGTTCCCGGCCGAGGACGCGGGGCTCCTGACGCTCAGGGTGCTCTCCAAGATCGAGGCCTTGAGCGGCCTCCCCGCCCTGGACGTCGAGACCATACAGGATATGGTCGAAAACGTGCTCTTCGAAAGCTCCAGGTGGCGCACGGCCAAGGCTTACATCCTGTACCGCGAGCAGAGGTCCACGGCCCGCATGCTCGCTCAGAGCGGGTCCTCGGAACTCATGGACTCCTACCTGGAGGCGCTGGACTGGAAGGTGAAGGAGAACAGCAACATGGGCTACTCCCTCCAGGGCCTCAACAACTACATCGCCTCCGCCGTCACCTCCAACTACTGGCTGGAGAACATCTACCCGGCGGCCATCCGCGAGGCCCACCGGAACGGCGACATCCACATCCACGACCTGAACCTCCTGTCCGTGTACTGCGTGGGATGGGACCTGATGGACCTTCTGCGCTCGGGCTTCAAGGGCATCTCGGGCAACATCGAGAGCGCCCCCCCCAAGCACCTGCACTCGGCCCTGGGCCAGCTCGTGAACTTCTTCTACACGCTCCAGGGCGAGGCGGCGGGTGCCCAGGCCGTGTCCAGCTTCGACACGATGCTCGCGCCCTTCGTGCGGGCGGACGGCATGAGCTACTCCGACGTGGTCCAGGCCTTCCAGGAGTTCGTCTTCAACATCAACATCCCGACGAGGGTGGGGTTCCAGACCCCCTTCACCAACATCACCATGGACCTCACGCCGCCCGACGCCTATAAAAAGACGAAGGTCGTGATAGGCGGCAAGGATCAGGACTCGGTCTACGGCGACTACGGCCGGGAGATGGACATCGTGAACCGCGCCTTCGCCGAGGTGATGATGGCGGGGGACAGCCGGGAGAGGGTCTTCACCTTCCCCATCCCCACCTACAACATCTCCAAGGGCTTCGACTGGGACAACCCTACCCTGGACCCGGTCTGGCGCATGGCGGGGCACTACGGCATACCGTACTTCTCGAACTTCGTAAATTCCGACATGTCCCCCGAGGACGCCAGGAGCATGTGCTGCCGCCTGCGCATCGACAACAGGCTCCTGAAGCGCCGCGGGGGCGGGCTCTTCGGGGCGAACCCGCTCACGGGCTCCGTCGGCGTGGTGACGCTGAACCTCCCGCGTTTGGGGAAGCTGTCCCGCGACGAGGGCGACTTCTTCGGGCGGCTGGACCGCCTGCTCGAGCTTTCCCGCGAGAGCCTGACCATCAAGCGCAAGGAGCTGGAGCGCTTCACCGGCGCCGGCCTTTACCCGTACACGCGTTTTTACCTCAGAAGCGTCGCCGCCTGCTCTGGGAGCTACTGGTCCAACCACTTCTCGACCATAGGCGTCGTGGGCGCGAACGAGGCCTCCGTGAACCTCTTCGGCGAGGGCGTGGGGACCCAGAAGGGCCGCGACTTCGCGCTGAGGGTCCTTTCGCACATTAGGGCGCGGCTTTCCGACATCCAGGAGGAGACCGGCGATCTGTACAACCTCGAGGCCACCCCGGCCGAGGGCTGCTCCTACCGCCTCGCCAGGCTCGACATGAAGCTTCCGGGCATGATTTTCGCCAACGGCAGGAGCGAGGACTGGAAGGGTCCCGACGGTGGCTTCAAGCCATTCTACACGAACTCCACCCACCTGCCCGTGGACCACTCGGACGACCTCTTCGAAGTCTTGGAGCACCAGGACCCGCTTCAGGCCCTCTACACCGGCGGCACGGTGCTCCACTCTTTCCTGGGCGAGGAGATAAGCGACGTTTCCGTCGTAAAGTCGCTCGTGCGCAAGATCACCGAGAACTTCAGGATCCCCTACTTCACCCTCACCCCCACCTTCTCCATCTGCCCCGAGCACGGCTACATCCGCGGCGAACAGGGCGTCTGCCCCGCCTGCGGGGCGGAAACGGACGTGTACTCCAGGGTCGTGGGCTACCTGAGGCCGGTTAACCGCTGGAACGACGGCAAGAAGGCAGAGTTCGCCATGAGGAAGGCCTACGCCGGGCTCCCCGATGCGGGCGCGGAGGCAGAGGCATCGGCCGCCCCCAAGGCTTCCGCGACCGCCTTCAAGCCGTCCTCCCCCGGGGCCCCGGACAGGCCAGCGGACGTGGCCGGGGACAGCTTCCCGGCCGGGGAGATCCTGCTGGCCGCCTCGGGCGGCGTGGCGGCCGCCGCGCCATCCGGGAACGGGAAGGGGGGGGCCGCCAAGGGAAAGGAGAACGGGACCGGTGAGGGTCGGAGGACTGGAAAAGGTTTCGACCGTGGACTACCCGGGGCGGTTGAGCGCGGTGGTGTTCAGCCAGGGGTGTAACTTCCGCTGCCCTTACTGCCACAACCCCGACCTCGTCCGCCCCTTCGGGGAACTCATGGACGAAGCCGGGGTTTTGGCGTTTCTTGGGACCCGGACGAAGTACTTGGACGCGGTGGTCATATCCGGCGGGGAGCCCACGCTGGCCCCCGATCTGGACGACTACGTCGAACGGATAAAGCTCCTGGGCTTCAAGGTCAAGCTGGACACCAACGGGTCCAGGCCGGACGCCGTAAGAAGCCTTATCGAGCGCGGACTGGTGGACTACGTCGCCCTCGATCTCAAGGCCGACCCGGCGGCGTACCCCAGGGAGCTGGCCGAGGCCGGGGAGGGCGCGGCGGTACTGGAGACAGTCTCCGTCTTAAAGAGCCTGGGCTGCCCCCACGAGTTCAGGACCACCTGCGCCGCCCCCTTCGTGGACGAGGGCTCCATAGAGGCCATCGCCAAGGCCGCATCGGGTGATTCGCCCCTGTACCTCCAGGCGGTCAAGTCCGGACGGGTCTTCAACCGCGCCTTCATGGAAAGCCACGGCCCCCAGCCAGGGCCACGGGAGCTGGCTGCCTGGCAGAAGATCGCCCGCCGCTGGCTCCCATGCCGCATCAGGTAGCGCCGCCGGGAAGCGCCGCTCCGGGAGCGCTTCACGACTGCGCCGATCAGGTATCGCCTGAAACCGCTAAAGACGCGCGCGGGGCCGGCCCGGCGCCCGCGGACCTGTCCCGCGGCTTCCGGCGGGAAGCGGCGAGAGCAAGCGGCAGGCCCGACGACGCCCTCCGGCAGTTCCGTGGAGTTCCGGCAGGCTGGCAAGCTCACGGCAAGGACGCTATCCCCTCTTGCGGAACGCGGACCAGCGTGTCGCCCGTCTCCCCGTCTCCCCGTATGCTCGCGTCGGTTGACAAGGCTTGCGGGCGGAACGCGCTAGCCGACCAAAACGCGGGCAGGAGCCAGATTGGCGGCAGCGAGGCCGGGTAGCGCAACGGGACGCCGAACCCGTGTCGCCGACGGTAGGCTTGCGGAGTCTGGCCCATGATTTAGCAAATGCGTGCTACGCAGCAAAGGAAGCGCGTCAGGAACCTGTTCGCCCGTTAGCTTTATCGGTGTCGACGAAGCGCGCCGCGGCCTGCGTTTTGCCGCGTATGGCCACAGCGAGGCAAATTGCCTCCCATCGCTCGGCCCTGAAGGGCCCTGCGTAGTCCCTGCTCCTTATCTGCTCTTCGGCTGCGTCGAGGGCGCTGGACAGTTCTTTATCCTTCGGCTTCCGTTTCGCCAGCTTCCCGGCTTGACTCGTTCCCGCTGCGGAATTTTTGGCTGTTTTGCGCCGATGGCAGTATTTCATCTCGATTAACACGCAGCCATCGTTATTGAGGAGCAAGGTGATATCCGGCCGGCCCCCCCCGCCTGAAGAAGGTTCGCGCAAGATAGGAAATCCTGCGGAAAGAAGAGAGGCGTGGAGTATCATGTGATATAATTTTTAAGCATCGGAGCGATTCGCGGAATTTTCCGGCTGTTCGGATTGCTCGGCTGTCGGGTGCCTCCGGTCCTATATTGATAAAATAGTTCTGGAATATCCTGATAACTTCTTAATGGTTCTTTTGAAACAGGGCGTTCGGAAGATTTTCGGAAATATCGGTGATATATTTATCCTGCCTTATGAAAATTTCCTTGAAGATGTCTTCCTTGAAATATGAATCGACTTCAGAGCTTGGAGTTTCCAGCGTGTATTGATCTTCCTCAACTAAAATATTTTTGACTTATTTCGGTATTCCAATTACCTTGTCGCATGTCAAATATCCGCTGAAAACAGACCTGGATCCTGGCCACAGCGAGAAAATTCTGTTTTCGTGGTTTGCCGATTAGGATAGTCATTCAGGCCCAGCTTGCTAAAATCAAGTTGATTTTATCTGATAAAGACGGACAGACGGAAAAGCGGTAAGGCCGTCCTTAACTTTTTTTTTCCTGCAGGAACCATGTGGTGATCAGATGCTTGTCAGCCGAAGAGCTCCTCCAGAAAGCCCGCGTATTACTGAAATTTCATGATGTTCCAATAAATGATTAGCATCCAAGCCCCTAAGCTGAGGAGCGGCTGCGTCCGGCGGGAAATCGTAGGAATTGTCAGTTCACGGACCAGCATCAGCAAGCGCAACGGGCCCTCCGCCCTGTTATCCGCGACGGATATCTGCCAGGAGAAGCGGCAAACATAACGCGCCGAAGAAAGAGGCGGTTCGAGTTTCAAGATTTCTCAGACGGCCTGTACAGGTTGATTGACGGCATGTGCAGTCCCGACGGGGGGCTAGAAGCGCATTTGACTCTGGACAACCTCGTCATCCCCTACGGGCTGGACAAGCGGCTCGCCAGGCGCGCGATCGAGGAATTTCGTACCAGATTCACGCGAGGCTGCTCTTCCTTGCCTGCGCTTTCTTCTGCAAGTTCGTCCGCAACGCCTTTAAGAGGTTAAATTTCCGTCCGCAGAAAGGATGGCCACCGTCACAAGCGGTTTAGTGGATGCCATCAAGAAAACCCCCAACATGTACGTCTGGCGGAAGAGGCTGACGAAGCGAGCCCAGCTCAATTATTCCCCGCGGACTTTCGCGGCGGAACTCTAGATCAAGAGAACTTTGGCGCGACGCGGCGCCATGCCGGGGCATGGCAAGCGAACAGCCAGTCGGGGCTGGCCTTTGCGGTCTGCCCTTTGCGGTCTGCCCTTTGCCCCTATTTCCGTCCGCTTTGCCATTCCGCCAGTGGGAGCGCCCTCCCGGCTTGCGGAATTGACTGGGCGGAACGCCCTCCAAGCAACCGACAGCTGGGAAGCCGATCTCAGGTTCTTAACGCGCGCGAAAATAACCGAGTGTTTTGCCCGCTGCGGCGAAAGCTCGGCGGAACTGGCGGCTCCCAGCCGATTTATCTCGTAAACCCTTACCGCGCAATAGCTTCGTTCTTGCTGGGGCTATATTGCCAGCCGCCGCCCTCTTGACATGCGGCCCTAGAAACGGTATCAAATTTAAACTCGCACGTCGCGGCGAGCGCGCCCTCCCCTTCCCCGGCGCTCCCGGGCAAGCTTCCGGGGCGCCGAGGCCGCCCTCCCGAACGGCGCGCCAGCCCAGCTTCTGGCCGCGTCCAGGCGGCCCGGCCCGCCGCCTTCAAATTCCCCCACCCCCGCGCGCCTTCCGTAGCCGCGTCCAACACCCGGGTTCCGCAAGCCTTTCCCAGCAACCATGTCCCTTGTCACATTTTCCGACGTAGCCCGCTTCTACGGCCGCCAGGACGTCCTCAGCGGCGTCACCCTGGCCATCGAGCAAGGCGACCGCATCGGCCTGGTGGGCCGCAACGGCGCTGGCAAGACCACCATCATCCGCCTTGTCATGGAAGACGAGCAGCCGGACCGGGGCCAGGTGGTGCGCGCGAGGGGCTTGAAGATAGGCTACCTGCCCCAGGAGATCCTCACGCAGCCGGGAAAGCGCCTTCTGGAGCTGGTGCTCGACACCGACCCGGAATACCGACGGGTAGAGGCCGCCTTGAAGGCGCTGGAGTCCGAGCTGGCCGGCCTCTCCGAAAACCCCATGCCCGAGGATGAGGTAATGGGCCTGGTCGAGCGCCAGGGGGAGCTGCTCCACGAATTCGAGAGGCTCGGGGGCTGGGAGAAGGAGTCGGCGGCCAAGAAAATCCTGGCGGGCCTAGGCTTCGTCGAGAGCGACATGGAGCGCGAACTCGCCGAATTCTCGGGGGGCTGGGTCATGAGGGCGGTGCTCGCGAGGCTCCTTTTAGCCAGGCCCGATCTTCTCATCCTTGACGAGCCCACCAACCACCTGGACCTGGACAGCCTCATATGGCTCGAGGGCTATTTGAAAGCCACTCCTTCCGCTCTCCTGCTGGTCTCCCACGACCGGGTGTTCCTCAACAACGTCTCCAACAAGATAATAGAGCTGAGGAACGGCAAGGCGGACCTCTACCCCGGCACCTACGAGCAGTTCCTGGAGGCCAAGCAGATGCGGATCCAGACGGAGTCCGCGGCCTTCCAGAACCAGCAGGATCGCATCAAGCAGATGGAACGCTTCATCGAGAGGAACCGGGTCCGCGCCTCCACCGCCCGCCGCGCCCAGAGCCGGGTGAAGGCCATGGACAAGATGGACCGCCTGGCCCCCCCGGACTCGGGGCTGGACCCGAAATTCAGCCTCGCGCTGCCCGTCGGCCGCCGCGGCCCGGACGTGGTCTCCGAGATGAAGGACGTCTCCAAGATTTACGGGGACATCGAGGTCTTCACCGGCCTGAACCTCACCCTGCGCCGCACCGAACGGCTGGCCCTCGTAGGCCCCAACGGCCGGGGCAAGTCTACCCTCATAAAACTCATGGCTGGCGCGATAGCCCCCACTGACGGCGCCTGCAAGCTGGGGCAGTCCGTGGATCTGGGGTATTTCTCCCAGTTCCAGATGGACACCCTCGACGCCTCCCGCACAGTGCTGGAAGAGTTCGCCTCCGTCTGCGCCGGAGTCACCGTGGGTTCGCAGCGTTCGCTTCTGGCCGGCTTCCTTTTCCAGGGCGAAGACGTCTTCAAGAAGGTCAAGGTGCTTTCCGGGGGCGAGAAGACGAGGCTGGTGCTGGCCAAGATCATGATGGGGGCGCCCAACCTCCTCCTGCTGGACGAGCCCACCAACCACCTGGACATCACTGGCCGCCAGATGCTCGAGGACGCCTTGGCCAACTACCAGGGCACGATGGTCATCATCAGCCACGACCGCCACTTCATCAACCGCCTCGCCACCTCCGTGGGCGTGATAGAAAACGGCGGGCTCACCGTCTACCCGGGCGACTACGACGACTACCGGGACATCTGGCTCCAGAAGATCGAAGAGGTCCAGGCTGCCGGGGCGGGCCCCGAGCAGCCCAAAGGCCAGGACGCCCGGAAAGGCCAGGGCGCGAAGGAGGCCGGGCTCCTGAAAGACCCGAAAGCGGCAAAAGACCCGAAGGGCCAGAAGGACCTGAAGGGCCTGACCGACCTGGCCGACCAGAAGGGCGCCGCCCGGCGCAAGTCCAACGGCAAGCAGAGGGCGGCGCTGAAGAAGTCCATGTCAGAGACGGAGTTCCGTTTGGAGACCATTTCCGGACGCTTGAAGGAGCTGGACGAGCTCCTGTCCGGCCACGAGATCTACAAGGACCAGGCCCGGATGCATGAGATCTTGAACGAGCAGGCCGCCTTGAAGAAGTCCATGTCGGCGGTCGAGATGATCTTCGAGCGCGAAATGGCGGAACTGGAGAGCCTTGACCGGTAGACGGCCCGCCGCGGGCCGCGTTCCCGCCCCCGCGGCCTTCAGGTCGCCTTGCCGCCCTTTTCCGCCGGGCGCCCCGCAAACCGCCGGGCGCCGCGTCGCGCCACCGGCTGAACCGGCAGCCCGGTTCACGCCCGAGCCCGCCTGAAACGCCGTGCCGGGCGACCGAAACGCCGCCCCGAAAGCCCCAGGGGGCCCGGGAAGCCGCTCGCGGCCTCCGGAGGCACCCGCAGGAGACAGCCATATGCGTACATCCATCCTGTCCGGCCTGGCCGCCATCGCGGCCTCGCTGGCCCTCACCCTGTTGCCCGCCGCCCCGGCCAGGTCCGCCGCCGACGTGGCCTACACGCTCGACAACGGCCTCAAAGTTATCCTGGCCCCCCAGCCCGGAAACCCCGTGATCTCGGCCCGGATATTAATCAAGGCCGGATCCAGCTACGAAGCCGGCGCAGGGGAGCACGGGCTCGCGCACCTTATGGAGCACATGGCCTTCAAGGGGACCTCCCGGAGGTCGGTGGGCGAGATCTCTAAGGAAGTCGAGCGCAACGGCGGAATCATCAACGCCTACACCTCCTTCGACGAGACCGTCTACTGGCTCGCGCTTCCCTCCGAAAAGCTCGAGACCGCCGTGGACATTCTCTCCGACATGGTGTTCCACCCCGCTTACGACCCCGACGAGTACGCCAGGGAGAAGGAGGTGGTGATAGAGGAGATAAGGCAGTCCGGCGACAACCCCCTGAACGAATTCTTCAACTCGGCTTTCTCCGAGGGCTTCGGGAAGGACAACCCGTACGGCCACAGGGTGTTGGGCTCCGCCGAATCGGTCGCGGCGGCGAGCAGGGAAACCGCCTTCGCCTTCCACGAAAAGTTCTACCGCCCGGACAACGCCGTCTTAATCGTGGCCGGCGGCTTCGACCCCGAGCAGGCTAAGGCTCTCGCGGCCAAGTACCTGGCGGATCTGACGCGCCCCGACTCCCCCGTGGCCCGCCAGCCTGTTTCCCCCCCGCCTAAGGAAGGGCCCAAGGTCAGGATCATCCGCAGCCCCGACGCGCAGACGCCGAGGGTGCTCATGGCCTTCGCCTGCCCGTCCTCCAGGGATTCCGGGGCTCCGGAAGGGGAGCTCCTCGGCGCGGTGCTTTCCGCCGGCGACGCCTCGAGAATGACGGAAATCGTCCGCGACAAGCTGAAGCTCGCCACCTCGATCGGCAGCGACCCCTTTTTATTGCAGGACGCCGGGCTGTTCCTGGTCATCTACGAAACCACCCCGGAAAAGATCCTGCCCGCCATGGACGCCGCCGTGGCAGAGCTGAACCGCGTCGCTTCCGAACCGCCGGACGCCGACGAGCTGGCCAGGGCGAGGGCGCTCGCGGCCATGTCCTTCGTGAGAAGCCAGGAAGCCCCGACTTCGTTAAGCGGCCAAATAAGCGCCTACGAACTCCTGTACGGCGACTACCGCATAAAGGACGCTTTCTTGAGCGTCCTGCAGCGGATAGTCCCGGCAGATCTGACCAGGCTCGCCTCCTCCGTCTTCACCCCCGACAACGCCACCGTGGTCGTGCTGCTCCCCCAGGGCGCGCCCGAGCTCGACGAGGCGGCGCTGAAGGCGTCCGTCGCGAAGCTCGCGCCCCCCGCCCCCGCGGCGGCGCCTGTCGACGCCCCCCCCGCTTTCGAGCCCGTGACGCTTAAAAGCGGCGCGAAGCTCTTCGTCCTCAGGGACCCTTCGCTCCCCCTGGTCGAAATCAAAGCCGCCGTTATCGGCGGGAGGCTTGCCGAGAAGCCCGGCCAGGAGGGGCTGGCCACCGTTGCGGCTTCCGTCTGGTCCAGGGCCAGCGAGAGGCTCGCCGCCCCGCTGATGGCCAGGGCTATCGAGGGCATCGGGGCCGGGGTGAACGGCTACTCGGGCCGCAACACGACCGGCCTTGACGGCTCGTTCCTCTCGTCCGACTGGAAGGCTGGCCTCGCCCTCTTCGCGGAACTTCTCATCAACCCCGCATTCTCGCAGGACGACTTCGACCTCAAGAAAGAGGAACACCTGACCTACCTGAAAGATCTGGACGAGGACCTCTCCGACAGGGTCTTCCGCATAGCCCGCAAGTCCCTGTTCCGCGATCATCCCTACGGAATCGAAACCTACGGCACCGCCGATGCGGTCTCGAAGCTTTCCCGTGAGGACGCCCTAACCATCTACCGCGATCTCGCCCGCCCCGAGAGGATGGTCTTCGCCGTCGCGGGGGACGTCACCGCCGAAGAAGCCGCGAAAGCCCTGGACGAGGCGCTCGAGTTCTGGAAGCCCGGGCCCTCCTCGAGCCCCCCCGTCCAGATCCCCGAAGCGCCCGAGCCGCTCTCGGGCCCGGTAATGGCTTCCGAGGCGCTGGACCGCGAGCAGACCCACATAGTGATAACCTTCCTGGCCCCCGGCATGGGGGACAAGGACGAAGCGGCGCTGGCGGTGCTCGATTCGCTTCTTTCCGGCATGGGCGGCGTGCTCTTTGCCGAACTCCGCGACAAGAAATCCCTTGCCTACAGCGTCGGCTCGTCCTTCGGCTCGGGGCTGGCCACGGGCTCTTTCAGCTTTTTCATCGCCTGCGCGCCGGACAAAACTAGCGAGGCCGTCTCGGGGATACTGGAAATCATCCGCGATTCGCGGGACGTTCAGTATTCCAAGGAGGTCGTGGACGCCGCCAAAGAGTACCTTGTCGGCACCAACAAGATTCAGCGCGAGACCCTCTCCAGCCGCGTCGGCGAATCGGCCTTTTTCGAACTGTACGGTTTAGGCCAGGACCGAAACGATAAATTCCTGGCCGCCGTAGCCGCCGTAACCCCCGAAGAGGTCAAGAAGGCCGCCGAAAAGTACCTGACGCTTGAGCGTTCGGTCCTGTCGGTAGTCGGCTCCCAGCCTTCCATCGACGCGGCTGAGGGGATCTACTCGGCGCCTAAGGCTGAATAGCGGCGTTTCGGCTGCAGGGTTCCCCGCCTTTTCCTGAAAATCCGTACGCTCCCATCCTTTTAGCCCCGCCTCATGAACCCGGCCCAAGCGGCTCGGGCGTCCGGGCTTTCCGGGAGATACCCGGTTTCGGCCCCGGCGCCCCTTCCCGAGCGAGGCCCAACCTTTCGACACGCCTTCCCGCAGCCTCCAGCTCGTTGGGGCCTGCGGGAAGGCTTTTTTTTTTGCTCCCCGAGCCCGGCTCCCCGGCCTTGCATTACCGGACGATCTTAAGGCTACGGTCTTCAGGCCGCTGCAGGCAACTGCCTTCATGGCGCCCGTCTACTGAACGTCCGCCCTTTTTGACTGGACCGGACGTCGGCAAAAAATGGGGGGGGCCATTCTGAGGGGAAAACCCCAACAAAAAATACCTAAAAGACCGGGGGAAGGACTCCGAGTCGGCTCCCTGGCACCGCCACGGCAAGGGCGACCGGGTAAACGGGCGGCGCTCGAAACTCGCCGCGAAGGAAAAGCCGCGTTCCTGATTCGTTCCTTCATCCAAACGCCTTCGCGCTTCATGCCCCAGGCGTTTGCGCTTACCCGCGCACGGGGAACCTGTCGCTACGGACGCCGCGGAACCAGAGGGGCGTTCCGGCCGGAGGGAAGCCGTCCGCGGCGGATGGGACTCCAGCGGAGTCGTTCGCTTCGGATAAATTCATAACGCTCGTGTTTCACGCGTCGTTAACGGCTCAGTTTCCTTAATCTGAATATGCCTTACAGACTCCGACTCCGGCAAAGAAATACCACACGCAAAAATATTTATAGTTAACCACTGACAATTTAACTAAAACAAAAAACAATATAATTTTTATTGCCAGGTTCATCTGCAATAATTTTTTTGATACCATGTTAAGTGTGTAACATTTTGGTAAATTTTTAAAATTCTCGGCAATATCATTTTCCGGTAACGGAAAAAATCCGCCTCCCGCTCAGAAAATAAACTTAACCCATGACGGCAAACTAAAAAATCCATCCGGCTGGCACAGCTATCGGGATACCTTCAGCAATAAAAATTTAACAAACCTGAAAATCCCCGGAGGCGATTCAAGAAAGCGGCCCCTGCCTTAATGCTGCCGGAGCCTAAATTTTAATGTTCAAGTCCTTCATTATTTTCCAGACCTCGCTCGGGACGGCGCCGATCTCGCTAGCGACGGATTCCACGTCCCATTTGGCCTTTCCCGCCGGGGGGGGCTGCGCCAGGACCATCCTGACTGAAGCCTGGCTCAACTCTGCCGCGGTTTTCGCCGGAGCGCCGGGAAACTGGGAATCAAAGAACCCCGCCACGCCCTTCTCGATATAAAGCCTTCTCCATCTGGCCACCGTGCTTGGCTTTAAGTTGAGCGACACGGCGATGACTTCGTCGCTAAACCCTTCCGCCGACTTCAATACCACCTTTGAACCCCTGGCCAGATAAACCGCCATCCCCTCCGAATATTTTTTTAGGGCAGCGCGTTCTTCCGGGGTTAAAACGGGAATATTCCTCCTTCCGCCGCCAGCCATATCCAAGCCTCCTTTTTTTCTATATTATACGTCTCCGCTGCTGCCGTGTCAAATTGACGCCAACCCGCCAACCCGCCAGCCCGGCAAATGAATACAGCCGCCTCCAAGGCAGGGAAAGAAAGGAGAACCGGAAACGGGACCTAAGGGGGAGGAGGTCCGGGGCGGATAATCTCCGGGCGGAGGAGATTGAAGTCCAGGAAAATATCGAGGCGTAAGGGTCTGCGCAAAGGGCCTAACAGCCGCCCCGGCCCCCCTTCGGCGCAACGGCGAGCCGGTCGGCTTACCCGCGCCCCTCAAGCGTGCCCGCAACAACCCGCCCAGGACCGCCCCCGTATCCGGTCGCGCACGGGCCGGGCCCCGCCTCGCCTCGCCGGCGAACAGCCCCGCCGCGCGCTGGAGGGAAGACCGGCTTCTTCCGGACCCGCCGTTGCGTTTCCGGGCAAGCCGGCAAGGGACAACGCGCGAGGCGCCGGCCGCTGGCACAAATAGCGCCGGAGGGCTTCACGCGTTGCCGCGCAGCTCCTTTACGCGCTTCATCGCGTAGGACCTGGCCTTAAGGTCCTCCTCCAGGGCGTCCTCTATCCTGTGCAGCTTGGCCGCGCCCAGGCGGTGGAGGCAGTCGCCCACGATCCTCGGTATGTCCATGAAGCCTATCTCGCCGCGCAGGAAAGCCGAGACGGCCACCTCGCCCGCGGCGTTAAGGACCGCCGGAGCCCCTCCCCCGGAACGTCCGGCCTCCTCGGCGAGCCTCAGGCAGGGAAAGCTCTTCCTGTCGGGCTCGGCGAAAGTGAGATCCCTGTCGAACGGCAAGGGAGAGTAGCCGTCCAGCCCGCGTCCGCCCTCCCCCAACAACGGCCAGCGCTCAGGGAATCCCAGCGCGTAGGATATAGGCGCCCTCATGTCGGCAGGTCCCAAGATCGCCGTAACCTGCCCGTCGGCGTGCTCGACCATGGAGTGGATGACGCTCTGGGGATGCACCAGCACCTTTATTCGGCCGTAACCAGTCTGGAACAGGTGGTGCGCCTCGATCACCTCGAGGCCCTTGTTGAGCAGCGTGGCGGAGTCCACGGTAATCTTCGCGCCCATGCTCCAGCTCGGATGCGCCAGGGCCTCGGCGGAGGTGACGCGCTCCAGCTCGTCCCGGCCGCGCCCGAGGAAGGGGCCGCCTGAGCAGGTGAGGATTATCCTGGCCGCGCCACTGGCGTCCAGGGACCCGCCAAGGGCCTGGAACACGGCCGAGTGCTCGGAATCCACGGGCACCACGAGCTTTTTCATGGAGGGCATGATGAAGTCGCCGCCCAGGACCATGCTCTCCTTGTTGGCGAGCGCCACGCGCCTCCCGGCCTTCAAGGCGGCCCAGGTGGGCTTCAGCCCCGCCGCCCCGGAAACTGCGGAGAGCACTACCGTGCCGTCAGGGCCTGCCGCGGCTACGGAATCCAGCCCGTCGGGGCCTATGAATATCTCCGGGCAGCCGCCCTTCCCGCCTTTCCGGAGAAGGTCCAGGAGCTTCGCCCTTTCGGTCTCGCCGTGCACCGATACCAGCTCCGGCTTGAACTCCTCCACCAGGGACCTGAGCTTCTCCACGTTGCGGCCCGCGGCCATGGCCACCACGCGCACGCGCTCCGGGTAGGCGCGGGCGAGGGACATCGCGGAATCCCCGATAGAGCCAGTCGCGCCCAGCACGGACAACGGGATAGGCGTCTTGGGGATTTCCGAGGAGTCCCTGCCCCCGGCCGCCCTCGGCTGGGCCTTCGGAGCTGCCTTCCGGGCCTTAAGGGCCATAAGAGTCCTCCTTCCAGCCGCGCGCGGCTACGGCATCGGCGGCGGCGACGGCTTCGGCGGCGGCGACGGCTTCGGCGGCGATCCGCGTCCGCCCCGGGGCCCGCTGTCCGCTTGGACGCCGAAGCCCGTGCGGACGCCCTCCCCCCTCTCGCCGGCATGTTCCCGGACGGCCCGGCAAGCGGCCCCGGCAAGGGCGCGCGGCAAGGGCGCGTCGGCAAGACGCCTTCGGCGAACGACCGGCGGCAATAGTCCTCAGGCAATATTATTTAGGCAAACGGCCCGCGTCAGGCGGCCTTCGGCAACCCTGCTCCCTAGGGTTTCCTGCGGCATGGCGCGCCGTTCGTCTGGACGAGGCTTAGCCAGGGGCGGCGGCGTCCTTCGGGCATTCCCTCCCGGGCGGGCCCGAGCCCGCCCGGGAGGGACCTGAGGGGAGCCCGGGAGGGATCTGGCGGGAGCCTTGCGGGCCCGGGAGGGACCTGTCCGGACTCAAACAGGCGGCCTCAAAAAGAAATAGAAGTAGAAGGCCGGGAGATTGAAGAGGAGCGAGTCCAGCCTGTCCCAAAACCCCCCGTGCCCCAAAAGGATCTTGGAAGTGTCCTTCACGCCCAGGGCCCTTTTTATCGCGGACTCGAAAAGGTCCCCCACTACCCCCCAAAGCGCGAGACCCATCCCCAACACGACCAGCTCCGCCTTCCCGAAGGAGGCGGGCAGGTACAGCCCCGAAACGAGCGCCCCCACGACGGCTACGACGCAGCCGCCGGCGACCCCGGAAATCGTCTTGCCCGGGCTTACCTTGGGATAGAGCTTCGGGCCCTTTATCCTGGTTCCGGCGTAGATGGCCCCGGTGTCCGCCAGTGCCGTAACCAGTATCACGAAGAAAAGGAGCCGCGATCCGCTGTCCAGGGTCTTTATGAGGAAGACGAAGGACAGGAAGAAGGAAATGTACAGGTGCCCCAAGGCGTAACGGGAGAGGAGGTTTACGGAGACGGCGTCCGTGCCTTCCGGCAGCACCCGCATGAGGTAAACCCCGCCGAGGGCCAGGGACAGCGCGAGCCCGGCCATCTGCCCCTCCGGCCCCACGAGGCAGGCCCCGAGCGCGGTAGCGGCCCATCCGGCAAGCCCCAGGGCCGCCAGGCCCCTGTAGCGGGGCCCGAAGAGGTTGGAGGCGAACTCCCACCAGGCCGCGCCCCCGGCCAGGAGGCCGACGAGGAGGATCCAGACCTTGTTCTCGATCAGCACGGCCGCTATCGTGGGGACGGCGAGCGCTATGCCCACGAGCCAGCGGCCCAGCTCGCCCTTCCTGATGCTTTCGGGCAGTTCCATGACGTATCCCCTCCCGCCCCGGCCTTACTCGCCCCTGCGCGGCCCGTCCTGGGGCGCGCCGGCCTCGGGGGCGGGCTCCGGGCCGCCCCGGGAGGCTTCGTCGCCCGGACTGTCCAGTGGACCCTCGGGCCCCACGCCCGCCTGCCGCCCGGCGGAACCGGGGGACTCCGGCGAGGAGCCGCAGGGGCCCCCGGCGGGGTCCTCGCCCTCGCCGCCTGCGACCCTCGCGAGCTTTACCGCCCAGGAATAGGCCTTCCTGTCCTGGATAAAGGCGAAGCCGCGGCTCAGGTACAAATCCGGGGTCACGGAAGAAAGCACCTCCTGGCCCCAGAACTTCCCGCTCTGGGACTGCCAGGGCATCAATATGCTCTCCTGGACCACCACGAAAAGGCCGAAGACCGGCTCCGGCCCCCCGGTATGGCTCTTCCATTCCGTGTAGGACACGCCCTCCTTGAAAGGCGTTACCGTGTACCGGGACACGAAGTCCCTCCGGTCCTGGCCCGTCACGTTCATGCGGCTGTCGATGGTCCAGGCGTCAGGCGCGTGCTCGATCAGGAGCTCGCCTGTCTGGAGGTGGGGTTTCTCCAAGGTGTCGTAGTAGACCCCGTCCGCCTGCCAGAGGCCAGGCTTGAAAAGGTAGGTGTGGGGCCTGCCCCTCAGATCGTCTTGTCCCGTCATGTTCCTCCAGGCCTTTCGGCGGGCGGCCGCGGCGCCGGGCGCCGGCGGCGGAACGCGCCGAGGAATGAAACCCGCTCTCCCCTAAGGCTCCGGGCGCCGGAACGGCCCCGCGCTACGCGCCAGCCGCGCGACTTAACGCCCTAGTCAGCCTCAGCTTGGCCTCCCTCGCGCGCGAGGGGGGGATGTCATAGTCCTTTAAGGCTTTTAGCAGGCCTTCCCGGGCCTGCTCTATGTTGCCGCGCCCGCGGCAGACGAGCGCGAGATCGTGGCCGGCGGCGACGGCCTCCCAGGCCGCCCGCCCGGGCGGCAGGATCCCGGACAGGGCGCTCATCTCGAGATCGTCGGTGAGGGCCAGGCCCTTGAAGCCCACGTCGCGCTTGAGCAGGTCCACCACCCTGGGCGAGATGGTTCCGGGAAGGAGCGGATCCACCGCCCGGAAGAGCGCGTGGGTGGTCATGACGGCGCTGATGCCCTTGGCGGACAGGACCCTGAAGGGCTTGAGATCCCTGTCCCAGATCTCCTGGAGCCCGGAGTCGACTACGGGGAGCTCGCAGTGCGGGTCGGCCAGGGCCCGCCCCAGGCCCGGAAAGTGCTTCCCGCAGGTTAAAAGCCCGGCCCGCTTCTGGCCCGCGAAAAAAGCGGACGCGAACAGGCTGACCTCGTCAGCCTGGTCCGAGAAGCTTCGGGTGCCTATGTAGGCCCCCTCCGAGCCGACGTCCAGGACCGGGGCGAGATTGAAATTGAAGCCGAGATCGCGGAGGGCGGCGCCCGCCTTGTAGGAGAGCTCCTCAAGCGCCTCCGGCCCGTTCTCCCTGGCCAGCCGAGCCATCTCCAAGGCCGAGGGCAACCGGGTCTCCTCCAGGGGGAGCCGGGAGACCGTGCCGCCCTCCTGGTCGAGGGCTATGAGCGGCGGGCGCTTCAGGGCCCTGGACGCCTTCTCGGAGATCTCGGAGAGCATCGCCTTGAGCGAGGCGGCGCTTCCCGGGTAGTTCCTGGCGAACAGGATGAATCCCGCGGGCCGGTACTCCTCAGCGAGGTTTACCGCCTCGGAGGCGTCCGTACCCTCGAAGCCTATAAGGAGAAGGCGTCCCGCCGCCTCCAGCGGCTCTTTGCGCAGCGCGCTCGCCGCCGATCCCGCCATTTCGCCCTCCAGTAAATTCTCGACGGCTGCCGTCGTACTGACAATTTATTATAACACGCCCGGGCCGCGATTCAAACAAAGCGGCAGGCCAAACGATCGCGGTTTCAGCCTTTCCCGGTGCGGCTTCGGGCCGGATCCCGCGCGCTGGCCCGGGAGACGGCGCAGCCCCCCGCGCTGGCCGGCCGCGACCGAACCAGCCCGCGCGCGGCCGGAACTCCTAAACGCGAACGCTTTGCCCGCATTTCCTTTGGCGTCGCCGCGCCAAGCGCGGAATCCCCCGCCTGGAATGGCTCCCGCCATTCCAGACCGCCTTAAACGGAACGGCTCGCGGGACCATTCCGGGCGGGAACGCTCCCCCGTCAGCGTCCCCTCGCGAACCCGTGGCGGCAAGGGCTCGCGCGTACATGGATCGCACCCCCCCTCGGCTGGTTTCGGGCCGGGAGGCCCGCGAGACCCTTTACGCTTAACGCAGTTTTCATCGAACGCGTTCGCCCGAGGGGCGCCGCGCCTCGGGCGCCGAGGCCCCGCGACCCGCGGCGGGCTGGGCCGGCGCCCGGCCATCGGGGGGCGGACGAGGGCCGCCGTCCCGGTCATGGGTGGCGAGGGGCGCGGCCTTGCTCCTTGGGCCAGAACGCGGAGCCTTGCGCCGTAAGAGCCTGGGGAGGGCCGGGATAACGGCCGCCGTCCCCTTACGGCGGGAACGCGCCGCACGCCCCGCACCTGCCGCATCGCCCGCGGGGTGGGCAGGGCGGGCTCTCCCGCGAAAGGCAGGCCTTCCGGGCCTCTTCCTCGAGGTAACGGTGGCCCGCCGGGGGGGCTACGACCCGCCAGGGCCGGGGGGCGCCGGGTCCCGGCCGGGAGAACAGGGGCCCGCTTCCGTCGACCCCCGCGAGCTTCAGCGCCGGTCCCGGCCGCCCGCCCGTCTTCAGAAGCGCCCGGACCATGCCGTAGGCTTCCGGGCCCCCCCTGGCTATGACCCCTTGGACGAGAGCCGCCCGGGCGCCTTCGACCTTAAGCCCCACGCCCCCCTTCCGGGCGAAGCTTCTCTTCAGGACTTCAGCCCGGCGTCGTATCTCGCGCTCCGCCAGGAGCGGCTCGTCCTCGAAGGGGGTATGGGGCTTCGGGACGAAGCAGGCGAAGGACGCCTCGACCCTAGGGCCCGAACCTTTCGAGGACACTGAGGCGCGTATGCGCCCGGCGAGCGCCGCCGCGGCTTCCAGGTCCCCGTCCGTCTCCCCGGGGAGGCCGTACATGAAATACAGCTTCAGGGTCTTCAGCCCGGCCTCGCGGAGGACCCGCGCCCCTTCGGCAATCTCCCTCTCGGAAAGGTTCTTGTTGATCCTCGAGCGCATGGCCTCAGTCCCCCCCTCCGGGGCCACGGCCGCCCCCTTAAGGCCCGCCGAACCCAAAAGCCGCGCCGATCTCTCTGTCAGGCCGGACAGGCGCAGCGAGGAGAACGACACCCTCCTTCCCGCTTCCGCGAGCCTTTCGACAATCTCCTCGAATCCGGGGTGATCCGCTACGGCCGGGCTCACCAGCCCCACCCGCGCGTCCCGGGGGAACGGGTCCTCCCCCGACCAGGGGTTCGGGGCCGTAACGGCATCCACGACCGATTCGGCGCTCCACGGGCGGTGCGGGCGGTATAGCTGCCCCGCCAGGCAGAAGCGGCAGCCCCTGGGGCAGCCGCGGCTTATTTCCACGAGCCGCATCCCGGAAAACTCCGCTCCCGGCGCCCATACGGTCGAGCGGGGCGGCCCCGAGCCCTCCGCGAACGGCCATTGCATCCTCGGCGGCGCGGCCGGCGCGAAGGCGGACAGGGCGCGGCCCAAGCCGTCGATCCCGTCAGGTTCGGTAAGGGAGCGCGGCATGAGCCCCGGGGCCAGGGCACCCGGGACCCCCTCGGCAAGCGCCTTGACGCGCTCCGGGGCCGGCATCTCCCGGAACCCCTTCCTGGAGCAGATGTCCAGCGCCGCGTCCCAGCAGATTTCGCCCTCGCCCGTAATGACCAGATCGACGAAGGGGAACATGGCCCAGGGGTTGGACCAGACTCCCACGCCACCTGCCAGGACGACGGGCCTCGCGGGAGAGCCGCGCTCCTCCCGGAGCGACCTTTCGGGCTCCAGCCCGCCACGGCGCAACATCTCGGGGAAGAGCCAGTAGTCGTTCTCCCAGGAAAGGGAACCGGTGACCAGATCGAAGGACCCGAGCGCCCTCCCGCTCTCCAGTGATCTCGCCGGCTCCGAAGGCCCTTCCGGCAGGAAGACCCTTTCGGCAAGCGCGTCGGCCCGACGGTTCGCGATAGCGTAGCACCAGAGGTACCCGAGCGACGACATTCCGGCCCGGTAGGAGCCCGGCCAGGCCATCGCCGCGGAAACCCGCCCGCCGGGATCCTTTTTCGCGGCGCCCCTCTCAGCGGCGACCGGCCCCCCGCCGCGCCCGCGCCCCGCGGGACCGCGCCCGGCATCGCGGACAGCGCCTTTCATAGCGGCACGCGGCAATGGAATTCCCGGTGGTCCAAGGCATCCTCGCTTAGGGGGGCGTCGCCTCAAGGCGGGAGAAGGCGGTAAAATTCCCGTCGGGAGCGCTTGCGGACGGCGTTGAAGTCGAGGCCATCGGCCGGGAGATGGCCTTCGGGCCCTTTGGAACCTCCGGAGCCTTTCGCCCTTTCGATACTTTGGGGCTTTGAGCTCCTTTGAGGCTTGGAGGGCGTTGGCGCCCTTGCGTCGCCCGCTGGTTTCCGTCCCTTCGGAACCTCCCGTCCCTTTGCCCCCCCCCGTCCCTTAGGAACCTCCAGTCCCTTCGGGCCGTTCTGACCATAATTCCGGTTCGTAGCGGGAGACAGCGCGTCGGCGCGGCGGGACCTGCGGGGCGGCGGAACTTATGGCTCCGCGGCAAACTTCCGTCAATCGGAACGGGGGAATGACGGCGTAAAAATTACGGGGCCAAACGAGCGCGCGGCATCGCGCGGTTCGGCTGCCAAGGCGGGCGCCCGCGCCGAAAGGGGGGGGGACGCCGGAAGATAAGTCGGCGGCGGCGCCTGTTTCGGGGCCTTCCCTATTCGGGGGGCGGCGGGGAGCTGGGGCTTTACGCAAAAAAATCCACCTGGCCCAGCCGCAAGAGGTGTCGTGAGCGGCGGGGCCAGAGTGGACTTTTGCTTTTGCGGATGCCGCCGCAAAATTCGCGCGGGACCAGGGCCGTCAGCTGGCCTTGTTCCTGAAGAAGGCGGGGGTCTCGTAATACTTGGAGTCCTGGTTAATCGGGTCGACCCCGGAACTCTTCTCGTAACTCTTGGCCTGGCCGGGGCCCGGCGGAGGGTAGACTCCCTGGCGGCGGGGACTCCGGGGCGGGGCCAGGACCCCCGCGGAGGGGTCGCGCGGGAGCGCGGGGCGCGCCTGCGGCTGGACGCCGAATCCCGGCTGCTGCGGGGACAGGGCCCTGGGGTACTGGGGCGCGGGGGCCGACGTCCCGGCCGCGCCGGGCCGCGCGGGCGCCATGCGGTGCGGCGAGAGGTCGCGGCGGGGCGGCTCGGGCTCCGGGCGCAGCGTAACCTCCGTCTCCTCGACAATGTTATCCAGATCAACCACCACGTCGGGCCCCATCTCAGGCTCGTCGACGGCCGTCCAGGCTTCCTCGTTGTAGAGGCCGGTCGCGATGATGGTGACGCGGATGGAGCCGGACTCGTTCTGGGACTCGTCGATGGCCCAGCCGGTGAACACCTGGCCCTCGGGATCGATTTCCTTGGTGGCCTCGGTGTTGATGGAGATGTACTCGTCCAGGGTGAAGTCGCTGCTGGTCACCATGTTCACGATAAGCATCTTCGCGCCCTTGATGGAGTGGTCCGTCATGAGCGGGCAGGTTATCGCGTTCTGGAGGGCCTTCTTGGCGCGGTTGTCCCCGGAGGCCTCGCCGTAGCCCATGAGCGCCGGGCCGTTGCAGGAAAGCGCTGTCTCCAGGTCGCCGAAGTCCAGGTTCACGTTGCCCTCGCGGGTCAGGAGCTCGATTATCCCGGAGACCGCCTTCAGGATGATGTCGTTCGCCGCGGCGTAGGCCGCGATCATGGTGGAGTCCCTGGGCACGTGGGTCTCGACCTTCGAGTTGGCGACGGTGATTATGCTGTTGCTGCAGGCGGTGAGCTCTCCCACCACCCTGTCGGAAATCTTCCAGCGGTTGGCCTCCCAGGAAAAGGGGGTGGTCACCACCGAAACGATCAAGGGGGGCTCCTCCAAAGCGCCCATGGCCTGGGCCACGACGGGGGCGCCGCCGCTCCCGGTCCCGCCGCCCATGCCCGCCGCGATGAAGAGCAGCTCCGTTCCCGCGAGCTCCCTCCTTATCTCGTCCAGCACCTCCTCGGTGGCTATGCGGCCCCTTTCGGGCTTGCCGCCGCACCCCTTGCTCCTCGTAGTCTTCGGGCCCAGGAGGATCTTGGTGGGGGCGAGCGAATTCTTCAGATCCTGGGGATCGGAGTTGGCGGCCACGTACTTTATGCCGTTAACCCCGTTCGTCTGGATCATGTGGTTGACAGTCTTGTTGCCGCACCCGCCAATGCCGATGACGCTGATACTGTGGCCGGCGGCGGACGGACCGGAATCGGACGCCGGGCCGCCCGCCGCCGGTTCTGAATCCGGACGCACGAATTCGAAGTCGTCTTCCATGGTCCCTGTCTCCTCTGGGCGCAAGGCCGACTTGTCGACCGGGCGATCCGCGATGCTTCCCTGTAACTGTTCTCTCAGACGCCGATACGTATTGCCTGGGCGACCGACTGATTTGCCTTGTCTTCCATTCTCCCAGAAGGGCCCCCCCCTGTCAAGCGATTATCACGCCGGGGAGTATTTTTTTTCCCCGCCCGCCCGACCTAAACGAACCCCCGCGGGCGGAGGCCCGCCGCCGCCGCGGTCCGGCCCGGGCCGCGACTCCGAAAGCGCGCACCACCCGTGGCAAGGATCCCAACCTGGCCTAAATTATTCGTCCAAACAGCGCCCGGCGGTCCCGGTCTGGCGCCTCCGTATCTCCACCTTCCCACGAAATTCCGCCGCGTCGGGGCCTGGAGGATCCGGCGCGCCCGCGGCGCCGGGCCCTGGCCGGTTCCCGCGCCCCGCCGGCTCTCGCGGAGATCCCGGCCGCGGCGCCGGGAAGACCTGCACGCTGCTTTGCGCGTTGCGGCCGCCCCGGGGCCGGGGCTTCCCCGCCGCTCCGCCCCCCCCCGGAAGCCTTCAGGGAGGCGATCGGATAAACAGTCGCTCCAAAATTCGCGCTTCCGTCAATTTTAGGGACGCCGACGGCATTTCAGTCTGATTTGCGGCCGCCCCATTTAAAAATCTTCGGAAGATTTCGCTGGTGCGGCCCCCCTAATCCTTCCGGAACGGCCAAGCCGCGCGGTTCCGCCGGTATCGGGGAACCCTGGGCGCCCTCGCGGCTGGCCGAGTTATTTAAACCGGCCTCCACGGCATTTTTCCGGAATATGCCTTTGCCTGAGCGGGCTCCATTGCGATTCGGGCTTGTTCCCGCTTTGCCCCGGCCGCCGGCGAGCCGTCCGGGCGGACCCTTGGGCCGAAGCCTCCCGCCTGGACCCCGGGGGAACCCTCCGGGCCTCGGTCCGGCCGCCCCCGCGTCAGGCCTGCCCGCTCCTTCCGAAAATCCTGCTCACGATGACGTCAAGGAGCCCGCCCCCCTTGCGGCCTGAGGCGCCGGGCCCGGCCTGGCGGGCGAGCTCGTCGTGGTTCTTCAGCCCGTAAAGGATAAGCCCCAGCCCGGTCGAAAACTTCGGGCTCGCCACCAGCTGGGAGAGCCCGCCCATGCCCGCCGGATAGCCCACGCGGACGGGGCGGTCGAAGATCTGCTCCGCCAGCTCCGGCACGCCGCGCAGGAGCGAAGAGCCGCCAGTTATGACTATCTCCATTACCTGGTCGTCGAAGCCGCTCATGATTAGTTCCTGGGAGACGTGCCCCATTATCTCCTCCACGCGGCTCTCCAGTATGTCGCAGAGGATGTGGCGGCTCACCTCCGCCACGGGGACCCCGTCCGGCCCGGGCACGGAAATTATCTCCTCCTCGTCCGGGAGCAGGGCGGACAGGCAGCATCCGTCGTTAATCTTCAGCATCTCCGCCTCGTCCATGCTGGTCCTGAGCGTCATGAAGATGTCCCTGGTGAGGCTGTCGCCCCCCAGGTTAAGGACTTTCGTGTGGCGGATGCATCCCTTGGCGAAGACGCCTATGTCCGTGGTTCCCCCCCCGAAATCGAGAATCGCCACGCCCATGCCCATCTCGGCCGGGGTCAGGACCGCTTCGGCGGAGGCCAGCGATTCCAGGACCACGTCGTCGTCGTCCACCTGGAGCTGCGCCTGGCGGGCGCAGTTGAGCACGTTCTGCAGCGCCGAGAGGGATACCGTCGTGATGTGCATGTTCACTTCCAGGCGCATGCCCATCATGCCGACCGGGTCCTTGATGCCGGTCTGCCCGTCGACCGTGTACTCCTGCTCGATCGTGTGCAGCGGCTCCCGGTCCTGTGGGATGTCGCCCGCCACGGCCGACTCTATGGCGCGGCGCTTGTCCTCCTCGCTGATGATGCGGTTGCGCTGGTCGCGCACGCCCACGACCCCCGTCGAGTTGTAGCAGTTGACGGAACCCCCGGCCAGCCCCAGCATCACCTTGCCCACGCTGCACCCGGCCATCCGCTCGGCTTCTGTCACCGCCGCCTTGATGGAACTCACCGTGCGGTCGACGTTGGTGACCATGCCCCGGGACATGCCCCTGGAGGGGGCGTTCCCGATGCCTACGATGTTGACCCCCCCGTTGTCGTCCGGGGAAGCTATGATGCAGCAAATTTTCGTGGTGCCAATGTCGAGCGCCGTGATGATCTCGGGCATAACCGGTTTCCTTTCCCCCCCCACCCCGTAAGCAGGGGCGGCGGGTCGGGGCGGGGGACCGCCGTTTCGTTCGCTGAAGCGCGTTTGGCCGCGTCCGGGGCCGCGACCGCCGCTAGACGCAAGGCGTAAGGCGTAAGGCGTAAGGCGTAAGGCGCAAGGCGCAAGGCGCAAGGCGCAAAGCCTAAGGCGCAAGGCAGAGGGCAGGGGCCCCGAGCTTAAAGCCCGGGGCGCAAGGCAGAGTGCGAGGGCCCCGAACGCAAGGCGGAAGGCAAAGGGCGAAGGCCCTGAAAGCAAGGCCTAGGGAAGGGGGCAAAGGCGCTGAAGGCAAGGCGCAAAACGGAAGCTGAAATCCGAAACCGGAAGCCCGGGGGGATCTCCGGGAGCCGTGCACGGGCTAGTCGCCCGTGAAAATTCTCTTGAAGCCCCGGATCATCCTGCCCGGAAGCGACTGCCCGCCAGCGCCGGCCCCCCTCTGGGAGGGATCCCGCGACTCGCGTTCGGCGCGGTGGCCGTACATGACGAGCCCTATCGCTGTGGAGAAGCGCGGATCGTTTACCATCGAGCTCAGGCCGCCGTCTATGCGGGGCTCGCCCAGCCTCACGCCGCGGTTCAGGACGTGCCGGGCCAGATCCACCAGCCCCGGCAGCATGGAAGAGCCGCCGGTCAGCACCACCTCGTGGACGTCCTGGTCCAGGCCGCTTTTCACGAACTCCATGTTCACGCACTCCAAGATGTCCGTCATTCGCTTTTCCATGATCGCGCAGAAGAAGGCGGGGTCCACCTCGGTCTGCTGGCCGCCCAAAGAGGGGATGACCAGGCCCTCGGCGCTTAAGAGGTCCGGGCGGAGCGCGCCCCGGGCCACCTTGAAGCGCTCGGACGTCTCGAGCGAGGTGCGTAGCCCCAAGGCTATGTCCTGGGTCAGGTTGTCCCCGCCCTGGGCCACGACGCCGGAGTACTTGACCGATCCTCCGGAAAAAATCGCCACGTCCGAGGTCCCGCCGCCTATGTCCAGCACGGCCGCGCCCACGTCCATCTCCTGGGGGGTCAGCACCGCCTCGGCGGAGGCGAGCGACTCCAAGATCATCTCCTTCATGTTCAAATCCGCGTCGGTCACGCAGTTCACGATGTTCTGGTACGCGTTCAAAGCCGAGGTGATAACGTGGACCTTCACCTCGAGGCGGACCCCCACCATGTTCAGGGGATCCAGTATGCCCTCCACGTCGTCGACCTTGTACTCCTGAGGGATGCTCTGGACGATGATCCTCCCCTGGGGGATGTTCAGGGTCTCCGCCGCCTCAACGGCCCGGCGCTTGTCCTCCTCGGTTACCAGCCTCTCCCCCTTGTCCCGGACGGCCACGATCCCGTGGCTGTTGAAGCTCGCTATGTGCCCCCCGGCTATGCCCACGTACACGTCCTCGATGCGGCAGCCGGCCATGCGCCTGCACTCTTCCACGGCCTTGGCTATGGAGGACTTCGCGGCCTCCATGTTAGTGACCTGGCCCCGGGTCATGCCCAGGGACGGCACGTTCCCGACCCCAATTATCTCCAGCCCCCCGAAGTCGTTCTCCACCGCCGCCACGCAGGTGACCTTCGTCGTCCCGATGTCCAGGCCCACCAGCCTCTCTCGCTCCTGATCCGTCATGTCCGCCAGTCTCCTTCCGGAAGGGGGCCAAGAGCCCCGGCCCGGGGTCAAAAAAAATCCCTGCCGACCGAAACGCCCCGCGCCGGGCCCCACCGGGCCTCCGGCCGTTAAAAGGCTAGCCCGCGGCCGAGCCCGCCATCAGGGCAGGGGGGACCTCGCCGTCGTAGCCCTCGACGCCCTCCTCCTCCTCGGGCACGCCCACGTCGGGGGGCTTCATGCCCTTGGCCCAGCGCACGGTCACCCGGGGGGCGCACTCCAGGTTCATATGGGTCACGCCGGCCAAATGCCCCCTGGCCCGCAGGCGGCCGGTCACCTTCCCGAGCCTGGCGGCCTTCTCGGCGAAAGGCCCGAAGCCCAGGCGCGCCTCTATGCCCGAGCGGCGCGTGAAGAGGGTGACGCCTATGTCCGGATCGCGCCTTATCTCGGAAATCTCGTCAAGCCTCCAGTCGTCGGAACGCCGGTCCAAAATGTCCATGAGCTCGAAGACCTCGGAAACCGCCTGTCCCGCCAGGGGCCCCTCGTTCAGGAGCTCGTCCAGGGTGAAGCCGCTCACAATCGGCTTGTCGGGGTTCTCGCCCGGCTCCAGGCTCTTGAAGGGCCGGCCCTTGCCGTCGAGGTAGTAGAGCCTGTCCAGGCTGACTACCGCCCTGGGCTTGTATTCGGTGACCCTGACCGTGATGCCGTCCGGTAGGGGGGCGCGGGAGATGTCTGCCTCCTCCACCCAGGAAAGGCTTTTGAGCCCCCTCACCGCCGCCTGCGTGTCGAAGGTCAGGGTGTTTACCGGGCGGTCGAGCCCGGCGGCGGAAAGCACCTCCTGGCGGGATACGCGGAAAATGCCCCTGATGTCGTGGCGCTTGATGAGGAAATAGTCGCTGTCCGAAAAGGAATAGTAGGCGTAAAGGCAGCCGGCGGAGACCGCCGCGAGCGCGGCGGTGGCCACTATGGCGTAGAAGCACAGGGACGCGAACCGGCGGAGCGCCCCGGGGGAGGCCTTGAGCGCCTTGGCCAGCGACCCGGACTCGCCGGGGGCCCGGCGGGGCTTGGGCGGGGCGCCCTTCTGCCCGGAGGCCTTGGCCTGCGCGGCTTTGAGGTTCCCCCGTCCGGAGGCGGGGGACGGGGAAGCGGAGGAGCCCGACGAGGAGGAGCGCGGCGGCTGCGCCGTGCCCGCGGCCTCCGCCACGCGGCGGGCGCGGCCCAGAGGCGTTATCTGCTTGCGCCCGAGGCGGCTCGCCCCCCCCTGGCCCACGGGGGTCCTGGTTGTGCGGAAATTCGTCACGGGTAGCTCTCCCCCCCCAAATCCAGCATGCGTATCTCCAAAACGAGCTCCACGCCGTGCCGCTTCAGCACCTCGAGCCTGGCCTTGCCGGCCAGGGCGCGTATTTCCGAGCTCGTGGCGCCGCCCGCGTTCACTATCACGTTAGCGTGCTTTGGGCTTATCACCGCGCCTCCCACGGCCGAGCCTTTCAGCCCGCACTCCTCAATAAGCCTCCCGGCGCTCTTTCCCCCGCACTTGGCGGCCTCGGCCCCCTCGGGGTTCCTGAAAACCGATCCAGCGGAAGGCCCCCCGGGGAGCCGCGCCTTCCTCGCGGCCAAAGTTTCCCGCTCGAGCGCCAGGATTTCGCTTTCCGCGGCCTCCTCGCCCAGGAGGAACTCGGCTTCGGCTATCGGGCCCATAAGGCCCAAGTCCGAGCAGCGGTACCTGAAGCCCGCCTCTTCCCTCCCCACTACGCGACGCCCGCCCGGGCCCAGGACCGTCACGCCCGAAACCAGCTGGCCAACCTCCGCCCCACCCGCCCCGGCGTTCATCGCGAGGGCCCCGCCCACCGTGCCGGGTATGCCGCGGAGCCGGGCCCAGCCCGCCCTCCCGGCCTCGCGGGCCTTGTCGGCCACTTCCGAAAGCGCCGCCCCGGCCCCCGCCGTCACGGCCGCGGCGCCCCGCCCGGAAAGGGGGCCGCCTCCCGCGAAGGACACGCGCCCCAACTCCCCGGAAAGCCTGGCCGCCAGCCCCCTGAAGCCCAAATCGTCGAAAAGGACGTTGTTGCCGCCGCCCAGGACCATGAACGGGAGGGAATTGTCCAGCGCGAAGAGCCGGAGCCGCTCCAGCTCCTCCAGGGTCCCCGGCCGCCCGAAGAGGGCCGCCGGGCCGCCGCACTTGAAGCTCGTAAGGGCGCCCAGGGGTTTCAAGGCTTCCAAGGGCACCGGGGAAGCCCCGGCCAGCCGCGACAGGGCCGCAGGATCCATGCCCGCGAGGGCGCGCGCGCGGCGGGGCGCGCCTCCCACCGGGCCCGAAGCGGGGCGGGCCGCCGACGAGGCCCCCGGGCGCTCCGGAAGGCCGGCGGCAAAGACCCGGCGCCGCGCCGCTCCGCCCGCCGCGCTCACCCGGCTTCCCCCCCGAGCCTTCTCAGAATCTCGGCCCCGGCCTCCCAGACGTTTCCGGCGCCCAAGGTCAGGACCACGTCGCCTTCCTTCAAAACCTTCACGACCTCGCCGGGGATTTCGGAGACCCTCCCCCCGTAGTTCGCCCCGCCGTGGCCGTGGGACCGCACGGCGTCGCACAGGGCCTTCGAGTCCACCCCCTCCGCGGGCTCCTCCCCCGCGCCGTAGATGTCGGCTATCCACAGGAGATCCGCCTGGTTGAAGGAGGTTACGAACTCGTCGAAGAGATCCCTCGTCCTCGAATGCCTGTGCGGCTGGAACACGACGATCCGCCGCCTGTCCGGGAAGGTCTCTGCCAGCGCCGCCAAGGTCGCCTTTATCTCCGTCGGGTGGTGGCCGTAGTCGTCCAGGACGCTCACGCCCCCCGCCTCGCCCTTCCTCTCGAAGCGGCGGCCCACCCCGGAGAGCCGCTCCACTCCGCGCTTGAGGTCTTCGAAGCCCACGCCCATCTCGATCGAGACCGCCGCCGCCGCCAGCGCGTTCAGCACGTTGTGCCTGCCGGGTATGTTGAGCTTCAGCGCCCCCTTCGGCTCTCCCCCCGCCCACAGCTCGAAGGAGTGCCCCCAGCCCTCGCGGACTATGTTGCGGGCGGTCACGTTCGACTGTGCCGAGAGCCCGTAGGTGACGCAGCGCTTCTTCACCCTGGGCATGAGCCCCTGGACGCCGGGATCGTCCAGGCACAGTATCGCGGCCCCGTAGAAGGGCACCCTGTTTATGAAGGTAAGGAACGTCTCGCGCAGGTGGTCCATGTCCCGGTAGTAGTTCATATGCTCCCGGTCGATGTTGGTGACCACCGCCACCGTCGGCGAAAGGAGCAGGAACGACCCGTCGGACTCGTCGGCCTCCGCTACCAGGTAGTCGCCCTGGCCCAGGCGGGCGTTCAGCCCCAGGTTGTCCACCCTGCCGCCTATGACCAGCGTGGGATCCAGCCCGCCCTCCGTGAGCACCGTCCCCAAAAGCGAGCAGGTGCTGGTCTTCCCGTGGCTCCCGGCCACGGCCACGGAGGTCTTGAGCCTCATCAGCTCCGAGAGCATTTCGGCCCGGGGTATTACCGGGATCCTGCGCCCGCGGGCGGCCGCCACCTCGGGGTTGTCGTCCTTCACCGCCGAAGAGACCACGACCACGTCCGCGCCCTTCACGTGGGACGCGTCGTGGCCCAGGAGCACCTCGATCCCCAGTCCCGCGAGCCGCCTGGTCTGGGCGCCTTCGGCCAGATCCGAGCCGCTCACCGAGTGCCCCAGATTGTGGAGCACCTCGGCTATGCCGCTCATGCCGATGCCGCCTATGCCCACGAAGTGTATGTTGCGCCTTTTCCTGTACATCCCGGACGGAATTCCCTTCCCAACTTTAGGTCTTCGGGGCCTGGTTGCCGCTGCGGCTTTATCCCCGGAGCCCGATCCCCCGGAGCCTTATTCCCGGAGCCCGGACTGCGCGGAGCCCGGCCTCTTTTCCATGAACCCCGCTTAAACGCCCTCGGCGTCCAGCTTTCGGTTTTAAGACTTGAGTTCTGGAGTCCAGAACCCGCTGCAGACCCTGAATTTTCTTTCCGGGACTCGTCCGGCTTCGAGTCCCCGCTTCCTCCGCAGGGGACGCCGCGCTTGCCCCTTCGCCGACTAAAACGCCAGCCCTATCTGTTCCTTCCGCTAACAAGCCGTTTCTTCGAGCCCTTATCTGACCCGCTTCCCGCCGGGGCCCCCCGCAACCATTTCACAGCGCCGTCCGGGGCATGCCCACGCCCTTCCTCCCGCTGCGGGCCCTGCGGGCGCTGGCCGCCGCGTAGATTTCCGCGGCCATCCTCGCGGCGGAGTCGCGCCTGGCCAGCCCCATGGCGGCCTTGCTCATCCGGGCGAGGCGCCCCGGCACGTCCAGGAAGCCCTCGACTAACGAGACTACCTTTTCGCCGGTCAAGGCCTTCTCCGGCACCGTCAGCGCCGCCCCGGCCTCCTCGAAGGCCTCGGCGTTCCGCGTCTGGTGGTCGTCCGCGGCCCAGGGGAGCGGGACCAGGGCCGAGGGCGCCCCGGCCGCCGCGAGCTCGGCCAGGGTCAAGGCCCCCGCCCGGCACAACGCCAGATCCGCCTCGCGGTACAGCCTCGCCATGTCCGTGAAGAAGGCGCCCAGCTCGAAGTCCAGGCCCGAAGCCTCGTAAAGGGGCCGGAGGGACTTCTCCCCGGCGGCCCCGGCCTGGTGGATGACCCTCACGCCGCCGAGCCCCTTAAGGCCCGCCAGAGCGGAACCCACGGCCCGGTTCAGGCTCTCCGCCCCCTGGCTCCCGCCAAGTACGAGAAGCGTGAACGGCTTTCCGGGGGAGGGCTCCTTGGGGGAGTCCGCGAAAATTTCGGGGCGGACGGGGTTTCCGACGTAGAGGGTTTTAGCGCGGGCGAAGTGCCCCGCGGCGCCGGGGTCGCCCAAAAACACCCTGGAGCTGAGCCTCGCGAGGAGGCGGTTAGTTAGTCCCGGGCGGCGGTTCTGCTCGTGGATGAAAAGCGGGACCCCAGAGAGCCTCGCGGCCAGGCCCACCGGCCCTGAGCTGTAGCCTCCGGCGCCGAAGACCAAATCCGGCTTGAAGCGGCGGACGATGGCCGCGGCCTGGAAGAGGGCGGACACGGCGCGAAAGACCCCCTTCGCCTTGGCCAGCGGGCCCTTTCCCTTGATGGGGGCGGCGTTCACCGACGCGCGCTCCCAGCCGCCGGGGCCCAGCACGGCCTCCTCCGCTGGGCGGCCCGCCCCCACGAACAGGAACTCGGCCGCGGGGTCCAGCTGCCTTATGGCCTGCGCCGCGGCCACGGCCGGCATGATATGGCCCCCGGTGCCGCCCGCGGCCATGAGTATCCTTATCCCCGTCACGGCCGGACCCCCGGTCCGGAAGCCGACGGCGGCGGCGGGGAGAAGGACGCCTGAGCCTGCGCGCCGGGAAGGGAATCCCTGGCGCCCGGAAGCGGCCCCTCCCGGTCCTGGTCGGCCCAGCCGTCCGCGGCCACCCTCAAGAGGAGCCCGGTGCAGACCAGGCAGGACACCAGGCTCGAGCCGCCGTGGCTGAAGAAGGGGAGCGCCAGGCCCTTGGCCGGGACTATCGAGAGCGCCACCGCCATGTTGATGAAGGCGGGGACCGCCACGGCCAGCGTCGCCCCTATGGCTATGTAGTAATGGGGAAGCCGGGGAGCGGCCTTGGCGATGAAGAGCCCCCGGAGGGCGAAGGCCAAAAACAGCCCGGCCACCAGGGCCACGCCCGCGAAGCCCAGCTCCTCGCCAACCACCGCGAAAATGTAGTCCGTATGGATCTCGGGGATGAAGAACTGCTTCTCCAGCCCCTCCCCCGGCCCCAGTCCGAACAGCCCGCCGTTGGCGAAGGCGTAGAAGGAGTGCAGGATGACGTAGCCGGCGCCGTAGGGGTCGGCCCAGGGGTCGAGCCAGCCGCGGATCCTGGCCACCCTGTACCCGTAGGAAAGCACGAACTGCCAGGAGGCCGCCGCTATCAGCCCCGCGTACAGCGCTATGTAGCGCCACTTCAGCCCCGAGGCGAAGATCATTCCCGCCATGATGACGCACGCCACCAGCGCCCCGCCAAGATCCCTCTCCAGGATGATCAGCCCGGCGAAGACCGCTATAACCACGGTATGCGTGAAAAAGCCGTACCAGAAGCCGCGGGCGAGCTCCCCCTTGTTCGCCAGCGACCAGGCCATGTAGACGACTATCCCCGCCTTCGCGAACTCCGAAGGCTGCACCGAGAGGCCGCCTATCTGGATCCACCGGCTGGCCCCCATGGCCTGATACTGGAAGCCCGGCACGAAGGGAAGGAGCAGGAGCCCCAGCGTGAGCGCGCCCACGGCAGGGGCCGCCCACATCCAGAACCTCACCGGGACCATGAAGGCGGCGAAGCCCAGCCCGGCGCCAATCGCGAGCCTCAGCGCCTGGCTGTTTAGGTAATAGTAGGGCGTGTCCTCGTAGAGCTCGGCCTTGAGGTAGCTCGCGCTCAAAAGAACCGCCAGCCCCACGCCGGCCAGGAGCAGCACCACGGAGAAGAGCACCGTGTCCACGCGCAGGTAGCTCTTCAGGTCCACCGGACCCGCGCCTTTTTCCTGCCCGCTCAAAGCCCGCCCCCTTTACGGCCGGAACCCCCGGCCCAGGCATCCCATGCGTCCCTCGCGGCCTCGGCGTCCGCCGCGTCCGCGAGTTCCGAGGCCCCGCCGGAAACGCCGGGAGCGGCCGCGCCGGAACGGGGCGCGACGCCTCTGGCGCACTCGGCAGCATCCAGGGCCGCCCGGGACGCCGGGGCGG
>JAIRZX010000465.1 GCA_031267005.1 Deltaproteobacteria bacterium | reverse complement strand
GGGGACAGGTGGAGGGGGGGGGGCCTGAGTCAGGCTGGAGGCGGTCCCGGGTTATGAGGGAGGTAGCCCGGGACCGGTGGGGGAGGAGGTCTTCTACACCGTAAACGGATTCCTTGCGGGCGCTCGCCGGGTTCCCGATGCGGACGGATGAGAGGGGAGGGGAGGGGAGGGGAGGGTTTCCGCAGTGGACCAAGTTATGCTCGCGGCCGGCCCAGATACGCTCCGGCGGGCTCCCTCACCTCCAGCTGCCCATGATGACGACTGGCGCCCAGAAGCAGGGATGGGAGAAGCCGGTCCCCTCCCAGGCGGGAGCGGCGGAGGCAGCGGCAGCGGCTCCCCCGGCGTTAAGGACGCTTCCCCGCCGCCCGGCCTCCAGCCGACCGGTTTCCGGGGCGCCCGCCCCCGCGCCGTCGCCGAAGGCCGGTCGGGCATCCGGCGCGGGCACGGGCGGCGTCACCGCGCCGGGCGTCACCGCGCCGGGCGCCCCGGCGCCCGCCGCCGTTGCCCCGGAGCCTTCATGTGAAGCCCCGGAAAATAAGTTCCCCATGACCAGTAGCTGGGCGCCCCGCAGGGCCTCGGCCTTGTCCTTCCCCTCCAGGTAGCGAAGGCGGTAGAACTCCCGCATGAGCTCAGGGGCGGCGCGGTCGTCCACGGGCATGAGGGTGGCCAGCACGGCCGAGGCCCCGGCCCTTTGGACCGCCTCGCCGAGGCTCTCCACCTCCCTTCCCACGCCCCCCCTCGCGGCTGAAGCCGTGTCGCAGGCGGAAAGGGTCAGGAGGTCCAGGCCCCTGAAGTCCAGATCGCCCCCGGAGATTATCTCCCTGAGGCTCAGCCTATTCCCGTCCCCCAAGAGGAGCACCGTGTTCTCCAGGCTCATGGGGTCCAGGCGGAAGTGGCTGGCAACGTGGACCACCGGGGCGCCCGAGGATAAGCCCCCCGCCAGGGCCGCCCGGTCGAAAGCCGCGTCCAGCCTCGCCTCCCCGGCCAGCGCCCCGAGCGGCGTGTCCGGGGTCCTGACGACGGCCGCCAGCTCGGAGGCTACCCCGGGAAGCGCCGCGAATCCCGGCCAGGAGGCCGTCACCCCCATGGCGCGGACCGACGCTTCCCCCGCGCGGGGCGAGTCCCTCAGCCGCGCCGGGGTTGACTCGGTAAAGAGGGAGATGGGCCAGCGCTCCATGAGCCACCTCTTACCGTCCCACAGGGCCGCGACGGGGGCGTAGCGCAGCTCCCCGTCCAGGGAGAGCATGAGGGTCCTCGTCCCGGCCGCGGCGAGATCGGCCTCGACGGGCCTTATGAGGGCGTCGTAGAGCCTGGCGCCCGCCTCCCTCGGGTCGAGGGAGGGCGAGGCGGCCAGCCCTCGGAACTCGGAGGCCAGCGCCGCAAGCTCCCTGCGGCCGATCCCAGACCGCCTGGCAGTAACGGAACCAGGCGTCACCGCCACGAGCCAGAGCGCGTCGGAGGTCGAGACCGCATACAGGAGCGTGGCGTCCCCGCCCGTCCCGGAGAGCGCGGCCTGGCGTTCGGCGAGCCACGCATCCGCCCAGGAACCCGGCTCAGGCCCGGCTGGAGCTTCGTCCGGCCAGTTCTCGCCCGCGCAGAAGGCCAGGAAGTCCTCCCTGGCCTTCCCTATCAGCCCATTAAGCTCTTCCAGGCGCCTCGCCCCGTCGCCGGTCAGCGAGCCGCTATCGCGACTGTCCTCCAGGGCCGCCCGCTCCGCCCCGAGCGCCCCGGAACGGCTGGCGGCTCCGGAGTAGGCCCGCCAAGCCTCGGCGTCCGTCGTGCCGCCGAAAAGATCCGCGGCCTCGTCCCCGGCCAGCGGCGCCGTTTCAGCGTCACCCGCCTCGGATGCCGCTTCCGGGTCACCAGACAGCGGCGCCGAGGCCAGGGAGCCCGGGGCCGCGTCCCCTGCCGGTACCGCCCCGGCTCGGGACGCGGCGCCGAGGCCGACGAGCTCCTCCTCCTTCAAAAGCCCCAGGACGGCCAGCGCCTCCGCAGTCCTCCCCCGTTCCAACAGGAGCTTTATGAGCATCCTGTACCGTATTTCCACCGTGGAAAGGTAGCCGCGCCTCTGCTCCCTACCGAGCCCGGCGATCCTCCCGCGCGTCCTTTGGGCCGCGGAGACCGAAAGCTTCAGGAAGAACACGGCCCTGTCGGGTTCCCCAGAGCGGGCGAAGGTGGCGCCCAGCCCCTCAGCGGCCCTGGCCGACTCCCGGTTGTCAGGCCCGTAAAGCCTGGTGGCCTGCTCCAGGACGTCGATAAAGAGAGCTCTGGCGGCGGCATGTTCCCCTAGAGGGTTCAGGACCTCGGCCAGGTTAATATTTGCAGTGAGCGTTTCGGGATGGCCGGGCCCGAGGGTCCTCTCCCGAACCTCGGCGACATGCCTGATAGTGTCTCTGGCCGCAGCGTAGTCTCCCAGGTCGTTCAAGACGACGGCAAGGCCGTTTTTCGTGCGCAGCGTGTCGGGGTGGTCGGGCCCCAGCGTCCGCTCCATCGATTCGATGACCTGAGTCAGCATCTCCCTGGCCCCGGAGCGGTCGCCCAGATAATGCAGGGTTCCGGCCAAATTGCTTTTGGCGCCGAGCGTCTGGGGGTGGTCCGGTCCCAGCGTCCGCGTCCTCGCCTCGAGTAGCTCCGAGAGCATCTCCCTTGCCCCGTCGAAGTCCCCGAGCCGGGAAAGGTTTAACGCCAGGCTGTTTTTGGCCGAAAGCGTCTGTGGATGGTCGGGGCCAAGGGTCCGCCCGCAGGATTCGAGGAGCTGGGCGTTAAGCTCTCCGGCTTCGGAAAAGTCCTCGAGTTGAATCAGGATTGCGGCCTGGTTGGTTTTGGCTTCGAGCGTGTCGGGGTGGTCGGGCCCCAGGGTCCGCTCTCGGGCATGGAGGATTTGCGCGTTGACCTCGCGGTATTTCAGGTAATCCCCGAGTGCTAACAGCTCCGACGTAAGGTTCATTTTCGCCGCCAACGTATTTTGATGGCCAGGGCCGAGAGTCCGTTCGTAGGCCCCTGCGACCTGCGCGAAAAGCTCCCTCGCCGCAGCGTGGTCCCCGAGTTGGCCCAGGACGTAGCCCAGGTTGTTCCTTGCCCGCAACGTGTCGGGATGTTCCGGCCCAAGCGTCCGCTCCAGCGATCCGGCGGCCTTGGCGAGCGCACCTCGCGCCCCGGCGTAGTCCCCGAGACTGATAAGCACTCCGGCAAGGGCTAATCTAGATTCCTGCGTGCCGGGATGGTCGGCCCCGAGCGACCTCTCCCTGGCGTCGGAAACCCGCGTGAACAAATCCCTGGCCCCGGCCTTGTCCCCCAGATCTCTCAAGACCGCAGCGAGCCTGTGCCGCGAGGCAAGCGTGTCGGGATGGTCAGCCCCGAACGACCTCTCCCTGGCGGCGGAAACCCGCGTGAACAAATCCCTGGCCCCGGCCTTGTCGCCCAGTTCGCTCAGGACCGCGGCGAGGCTGTGCTGCGAGGCAAGCGTGTCGGGATGGTCAGGCCCCAGCTCCCTCGTCCGTTCTCCAATCTCCTGGCCAAGCGCGTCTGCGGCGGCGGCCGGATCGGAACCGGCGGCAACCGGCTGCCCCGCGAGGGGCGCGGAGTACATGGCCATGACGGCGACGGCCAGCGCAACCGCTACGGAGAGCGGTCCCGGCCGAAGGTGAGTCTGCTCCATTATGGGTTATCCTCGTCGGAGGGGAACGGCTTGGGGGAGTGGCGGGCGGGGCGCCCGGCAACGCGTCCGGAAAGAATCGCCCGGGCCAGCCCGGGCCGCCCCGGGCCGCTTGGGACTGGGAGGAGGCCACGCCGTCCCCGAGGCGGCTCCGCCCAGAGGGAGTGACCGCCGGCCGAAGTCGACCGGAAGCCAATACCTGGCGTACATCTTAGATTAACATCCAGTGCCATAGCATTAATATAACACATTTTTGACAAGCAGTCAAGAAATTGATGGTTAGCTGGTTAGCTCCCCTGAGCCTTCCGGCAACCCTGGCGTTCTCTCCCAGGGGCTCACGGCGACTTTGTCGTGCCTCCCCGGAACCTCCCGGAGGCTTTGGCTTTCCCCCTTCGGAACCTACCGGCGGCCTTGGTGTTTCTCTTCGGAACTCATGGAAGCCTTGGCGGTTCCCTCCCCGGAGCCTACCCGCGGCCTTGGCGTTCTCTCCCCGGAGTTCACGGAAACCTTGGCGGTTCTCACCGGAGCCTCCCAGCGGCTTTGGCGTGCCCTCCCCGGAGCCTCCCTGAGTCCGTGGCGAGTTCGCCACGAAACTTCCGGAAGGCTGTGGCAAATGCCGCCAGTCGTCTCGCAAAGGCCGCTGAAAGTCCTTCGCCTCGCCTACCCGAGGAGCTGGCTTCCAAAGATGCAGTCCTTTCTCGTCCTGAACGTCGGGCGCCTCCCTACTTGTTCGTAGCAAAGCTCCGCCAAAGCCGACACATTCATCTTCGTCTGCGCCGGGAAGGACGTCTCGCCAAGGGGGTCCTTGCTGTTCCCCTTTCGAGTAGCTAACTGTTTCCG
>JAIRZX010000668.1 GCA_031267005.1 Deltaproteobacteria bacterium | reverse complement strand
TCCGCGTTAGCTGAGGTTAGCGAAGCGTCCGGGGGTTGCTGGGGTTCCGAGTTAGCCGAGGATAGCGAAGCGTCCTGGGTGGAGAGTTCCGCGTTTGCCGGGATTTGCGAAGCGTTCGGGGACACCGGGATAGCCGACGTACCGGGCCTTCCTGTGAATTCTCCGCCTCCTTCGCGACCGCCGCCGCCGGCGCTTCCGTAACCTCCTGGGTTTTCTGCTGCTCCTGCGCTTCCGTAGCCTCATGCGCATCCTGCGCCTGTCCCGCCCGTCAGAGCGCGTCCGGATACCACGTGACCGCCCGGCTCGCCAGGCACCTGGCGACCGGGAACCTCACCATGGCGGAGGTCTTCTTTTCGTTCGTGGATCAGGACGACATCCTGCTCTCGAAAGACGGAGCCAGGGCCGCGGCCTTGGAAGGCTTTTTATGGCTGTACCTGACCAAGCTGAAGCAGTAGGTCGCCGAGAGGATCTTCCGCGCGATGGGGAAGTCCGCCGCAGGATCGTTCGCTCCCATCCTGGAAGCACGCTCCCGCGTCGGGACGAGGCTCACCCGGTACCACTCGGAGCGCCTGAAGCTGGACGACGCGCGCAAGGTATACGGCATGATGGCACGGCTTACGGTAACTCCCCACTCCGAAGCGGTCCGGGCGCGGGCCGCGGCGATGATGGTGGCGGTGGCGGCGGTGGCGGTGGCGGCGGTGGCGGCGGTGGCGGTGGTGCCCAGGCACTCCGTCGCGGGAAGGTTCGAGGCGGCCCTGGCCGCGCTCCTGGGTCTGCGGTCGCTTCCCAAGGTGCCGGAAGTGCGCGAGGCGCTCGCCGTGACGGGCTCCATTTTAGTCTCGCGCCTGGAAACGCAACCAGACAGGGCGGCTCAGTTCACCAGGGGCATGGGCGACGCCGGGGCATCGCCCGAGTTAAAGGGCGACCCAGCCGCAATGGGTACCGGCGGGACGCGGACTTCTTTTCGGACTTCATGGCCAGTCGCTCTGGAAACTTTCCACCGCGACGTGCTGCGGCACGTAGAATGGTCCCTGTGACCCTGGCCGAGTCCCTGCTCTCACCGGGCATGGGCTCACTGGCCCGGACGGTCTACCGCTGCCAGCTCCACCCGGCCTTCCGGAAGATTTCACCGGAACTCAGGTCGTTTATGGAGACGGTCGACGCGGGCTGCCACGGGGCGGAGCCCCCCCCCCGCAACCCCCCGCAAAAAAATATCTATATCTCTTTTGTATCCGTTCACTGGTGGGGAGTCCCGGTGCTTGGTGGAGGCAATCCGGGAGCCTGGGGCGGAAAAACCGGGCGAGCCGAAAATGAGCCGAAAAGGCCCCGCCGTGAGGCTGTGAGGAGGCGGTTGTGTACCCTGATGAGGGTTGCCGGAGGCCGAAGGGACGCTGTCCGGGTCCCAAGAGGGTTGCGCGGAGGGCGGTTGGGGAGGCGGCCCGAGAGGCGAAGGCGGGTCGGTCACCGGGGAGGGCGGGGCGGGGGCAGTATCGGGGCAGGGGCTGTAGCGGTACTGGGGGGAGAGTGCCGCCTCCTCGTGAACGGATACGCTCTTTTGTATCAGTTCAGGGGGGAAAGGCCTGGCGGAGACTCTTCGGTAGCCAGCGTAGGAAGGCCGGGCAGGGCTGAAAGCGAACCGAAAGGAAGGCGCCTGGAGGCCGGGCCCGAGAAGATGCGAGAGCCTAAGGAGGGTTTCCGGGAGGCAGGGGGAGAGGTGGCCCGAGAGCCTAAGACGGGTATACAGGCGGGCCAGGTTGTGGGGAGCGCCCCGCCATCTCGTGGCCGGATAAATAATTCGGACAACTAATGACGTTTGCGATTTGATTGCTGACACTCTTAAGCTACACAATGTGGGCTGGTGAGAGATGAAGGGTTTCTCAGAGAAATATAGTCTTGGTATCATGCTTGCGTAGGAAGACTCAGGCGGGGCAATCGAGGCCAAACCCGTCTCACGCTCAAGGGGCTTTCAATAATGAGTTCCGGGGGAATACCGCTATAAAGCAGTTGTACGGTTGCGTTTCACATCGGAATGAAGTAAATTAAATACGGTTAAGGCCTTGTTGAGAAACACTGTCATTGAAGCTTTCTCAATGGAAGCTGGAGCCTGCAACTCAGTTCCTTGACCTGTCTGGATCGTGTTGGACGCTGACGTCCCAACCGGTTTATATCAACCTTCGAGGTTCCCCCTCTCGACAATCTCGCTTAATGAGGTCTGCAACATGACTGAAAACACCATGATAAAAGACCCATTCGGCGTCAACGTGGAGAGCTTTGAAACGCTCATGGAAAAACGCAAGGTTTACGTAGACAAGACCGGTCTCATTCACGACCTGATATACGGAAAAGGTTCGGAAGTACCAATCTTTCTTTCGCGTCCCAGGAGATTCGGCAAGACACTTCTGCTCGACACGATCCAAACAATATTCGAGGGAAAACGAGAACTCTTTTCAGGACTCGAGATAGGGAAACTCCTCGGGAGCAAGTGGGAAACATTTCCGGTTATCCGGATCCCTTTTAACACCATAACGGCAGACCCTGACCAGTTTAAGAAAAGCCTGTTTTTTGGTCTCAAAAATATCGCTTTTGACGCAGACATCGCCCTTGAGACTGATAATCCATCCAACGCCATCTCTGAATTGATAAGCAAGCTGTCCAAAAGACATCTGACTGCCAGTCAGGCAAACGGAGCCAATCCAAATCTTTTAAACAAGCGGAACGTTGTGCTTTTAATTGACGAATACGATTTCCCTCTCATAGGTAACATCGGTAGCAAAACCGAATTAGAGTCGATCAGAATTACGCTTCGCGAATTTTATTCGAGCATCAAAGGGCGCTCAAATTTTTTACGTTTCGTTTTAATAACCGGAATAACAAAATTCAGGCAAATATCGTTATTTTCAAGCATGAACACTGTTTGCGACA
>JAIRZX010000287.1 GCA_031267005.1 Deltaproteobacteria bacterium | reverse complement strand
AGGGCTTCGGGCTCCAGTCGCCGGAGGACATGCCGTCGCTCCTCGTAAAGGTCCACACCCCCGGCAGGGGAGGCATCTGGAAGAGGTTCGTCGACTCGGAGACGCTCTACGAACTGGCCCGGCGGAGCCGCGAGGGCGACAGGAAGTGCGACCGGGAGATGAGGTGGGCGTTTCTGGACGGGGGCGCCTTCCGGACGTCCGAGGGGGAGCCGGTCGCCGGGGAGACGGACGTCCAGGTCCGCCCCGCCGGGAAGGGCTGGAAGACGCTCCCCGCCGCCTAGCCCTTGGCGGCCATGGTCGTGACCACGGCTTTCAGCGCCTTCCGGCCGGAGCCGGACTTGATGCGGCAGACGTCTTCCAGGAGCGGTTTGAACCACCCGGGCACGGCCGGCACGGCGGGCGGTTTGTTTTCCCGGCCCAAGAGCCAGTCGGCGGTGCAGGAGTAGATGTCGGCCAGGCGGGCCAGGGTTTCCAGGGTCGGCTCGCGGCGCCCGGTCTCGTATCCGGATACGGTTTTCGAAGAAGTGCCTAAAGCCTCCCCTACGTCAATCTGGGAGAATCCCACTTCCTTCCTTCTGCCGGACAGTCTTTCGAAAAAGTCCTTCTCCATTCCTCTCCTCTTTCATGTCGGCGTCAGCGCCGGGTTTGATGAACGACATTACCATTTTCGGACTTCCGGCTCAATCGCTAATTAGGGCTTCTGTCGGCCCCGCGCCTCCGCGCCGTCAACAAGCGGAACTCAAGTCCTTCGGAAGGGCGAAATGCGGGGCCTCCCGGACGGCGGGGCAATCGGAAAAATATTCGTTTTGAAGATAGATTTTCTATTGACAGGATTCGTTTTGAAGACTAGGATAGTATTCAGTTCGGCGATAGGGCCCCCTTCCAGCTAGGCCGGGGCCGCCGCCGGGCGCGAGTTTAACGACGCGAAAAAGCCTTCCCGCCCTCCCGGATTCCACGGGGGGTAAGGGGGGAGTCCGGCCCGAAGGCCGGGAAAGGACGGATTATGGCCGAGTTGCAGGTGTCGAGGGCGGTCTCCCTGGCGGACCGGGCCGGGGCGCTCCACGAGAAGATAGGGGAGATGACGGCGGAGCTGGACGAGCTGAAGAAAGAGCTGGCCCCCCTGGCCGAGTTCAAGGACGGCTCGAAGACGGGCTACCTGTCGGGCAACCGCTACGCCGTGACGGTCCAGCTGAAGGAGAACGACAAGTGGGACCAGAAGGCCCTGGACGGCGTCCGGGCGGAGATGGGCGACGAGAAGTTCTTCGAGGTGTTCAAGTTCACCTACGAGCCGCAGGACAAGAAGACGGTGGACGGCGCCATGAAGTTCGGGGCCCACGGCTCGTCCATCCGCTCGGCGAAGACGGTCACCCAGGGCAAGCCCTACGTCTCCTTCAAGAGGATGGAGGACTGCTAGAGCCGCGCGCGCGGGCGCGCGGGGAGGAAACGACATGACGGTTATGTACGCTACGGAGCCTATGGCGGCCGGGAGGGCCTGCCTGAAGGCGAGGAAGGCGGGCCCGAGGCTGGCGGCGGGGCTGGAAAAGATAGGTTGGACGGCGGACGCCGCCGACGTCGCCGCGCAGGGCGCGAAGCTCGCGGAGACCTGCGGCCTGGCGGCGGACTGGTTCCCGGGCTACGACGTGATCCTCGCGTGCCGGGCGCTCGCGGATTCCCGCAAGGCCTTGCTGGAGTGCATGAAGGAGGTGCGCGGGCCGAAGTCCGCGTTCGTCGCCCTGGAGGACGCGGCGGGGCGCCAGCCCGGGCTGAGGACTGTCCATGTGTGGTCCCTGGCCAGGTTGCGGGAGGCGCTGGACGAGGTCCATTGGGCCGCTTCCCTGTTCGCCGGGGGCGAGCGCGGGTGGAAGCCTTTCCTGAGCGCATGCGCGCGCGCGGGGGTATGGGGCGACTGCCTCCTCTCGGACGACATCGACGTGTGGGCGGGGGAGATCGGGCTGGACGCCCAGAAGTTCCTCCGCAGGGCCAGCGGCGCGGCGGAGCAGGCGAGCGAGGCGACAGCCGCCGCGCTCGCGGACTACGAGGGCTTCTGCTGCGAGTTCAAGAGGTACTTCGGCGCCCTGCCGGGGAGGAGGGCGTACGCCTGATGGCACTCAAATTCATCAAGCCGGACGCCGACAGCCGGATGACCTGCCTGGTGATAGGCAAGCCGGGCATCGGGAAGACCTCCTTGCTGAGGACCCTCCCCGAGGAGGAGACCGCCTTCACGGTGTCGGCGGAGTCCGGGCTCCTGTGCGTCCAGGACTTGGTGGCCTCCGGCCAGGTGCAGGGGGCCGAGGTGGACTGCATGGAGGACCTGGACGAGATCCTGACGTGCCTCAAGACGCCCGCCTACCGGGAGCGGTACTCGACCGTGTTCATAGACTCGCTCTCGGAGATATCCCAGCGGTGCCTGGACTCCAGCCGCTGGAAGTTCCCGGCGCGGAAGGATTCCTTCAACCTCTGGGACGACTACGAGGTCCGCATGACCGCCTTGGTGAAGGCGTTCAGGGACCTCCAGGGGTACGACGTGGTCATGACCTGCCTTGAAACGCTGGAGCTGGACGAGGCCAAGCGCAGGATCGTCAGTCCGGACGTGGCGATGAAAAGGCTCAAGGGCAAGCTGGCCGCGTGGTTCGACGAGGTTTTTTACATGAGCGACGCGAAGGACGCGAAAGGCGCGTTCCAACGGGTCTTCTACACGCAGCCCTTCAACGGGCAGCCGGGCAAGGACCGCTCGGGGCGGCTTGACCCCGTGGAGAAGCCGGACCTGGCCTGGATCAGGGCCAAGATATTCGGCTGAAAGGATAAAGATCATGGATTTGAACCAGGTAAGCATGAACACCAACCTCGAGAACGTGCCGGACGAGATCGGCGCCGTCCCCGCCGGCGACTACATAGCGGCGCTGGTGGAAGTGGAGCCGTACGAGAATTCCAACACCGGGGGATGGAGGTTCACCTACGAGATCCTGGAGGGCGACTTCATCGGGCGGAAGCTCTTCGACACGATAGTGACCGACGGCTCGGAGAAGGCGGTCAGCTACGGGCTCTACAAGATGAAGGAGCTGGCCCGCGCGGTGGGGAGCCACAACCCCGAGTACATCACGAACGCGGGCGAGCTCCAGGGGGAGTTCATCGCGCGGGTGGAGGTGCAGGAGAAGGGGGAATTCAAGGGGCGCAACCAAGTGACGAAGCGGCTGGCGCTGGAGACGAACGCGCCCGCGTCCCCGCCCCCGCCCGCGCAGGCGCCCGCGAGCCCCCCCGCGCGCGGGGCCGCGCCCGCGCGGACGATCCGGCAGGGGCACGGCGCCCCCCCCGCCCAGGCCCCGCCCGCGACCACCGCCCAGGACGGCCAGGGGCTGCCCCCCGGTGTATTCCTGCTCGATTATCCCGGTGCCCGTAAACTGAACCACCTGGGCCGCGAGGTACGCATCGTAAATGAACGGTACGTCGCCCAACTGCCCGGGGTACGGCGACTTCGACGGCAGAACAAGCGGCGTCCCGAGGGCCACCGGCGTCGCACTCGGGGGCACAAAAATGGGTCGCTCGAAGAAGGACTCGCCCCACAGGACGTGCAGGCTCCGGTCGCCGTCGATG
>JAIRZX010000271.1 GCA_031267005.1 Deltaproteobacteria bacterium | reverse complement strand
GGCGGACCTGGAGTGCGCGGGCTACAGCTTCAGGGCCACCGGCCAGGTGCTTCAGTTCGACGGCTACCTCGCCGCCTGGGGCCCCGGCCCCGGAAGGGCCGTCCTCTCGGGCGGCGCGGGGGAGGGGGGCCCCCAGGAGCCCGGAAGCGACTCGATACCCGAGGCGGGCGCCGACTCGGGCGCCGACTCGGGAACTGACGCGGCGGAACCTGACCCGTCCGACGGAGCCCCGGACGCGGGGAAGGTCCGCCGGGAGCCCGGCGGCGGGGGCGACATGCTCCCGAAGCTGGAGGAAGGCGAGACGCTTACCCCCGACAGGCTCGTCCCCGCCCAGCACTTCACCCAGCCCCCGCCCCGCTACAACGACGCGACCCTTGTAAAGGAGCTTGAGAGCAGGGGCATCGGCCGCCCTTCAACCTACGCCGCAACCATCTCCGTATTGCGCGTCAAGGCCTACGCCGAGGGAACGAAGGGCCAGCTCAAGCCCACCGAGATGGGCTTCATGGTAAACGATCTCCTGGTCGGGAGCTTCCCGAGGCTCCTGGACTACGACTTCACCGCGGACATGGAGGAGGACCTGGACCAGATAGAGGAAGGCCACGCCGAGCGCCTGGCGGTGCTGAAGAAGCTCTATTCCCCCCTGGCCGAGTCGCTTGCCACCGCGAAGGAGTCCATGCTGAACGTCAAGACCGACGGGCTGCCCGTGGACACCCCCTGCCCCAAGTGCGGCCACGCCGGCGAGGTGCGCATCCGCTACGGCAAGTCCGGGTTCTACCTGTCATGCGCCGCCTGCGGGGCCACCTGCGACTTCACCCGCGACGAGCACGGCTGCCCCGTCCCCGAGCCAGTCCCCGAGCTTTCGGAGGAGGTGGCCTGCCCCGAATGCGGGAAGCCCATGCAGATCAAGAAGGGCCGCTTCGGCCCCTTCCTGGCCTGCACGGGCTACCCCGACTGCCGCTTCACCCGCCCCGTCCGCGTGGAAGACGGCAAGGCGATCCCCATGGACGGGGAAACCCCGGACTTCCCCGAGGACGCGCCCCGCGAGTGTCCCCGTTGCGGCGCTCCCATGGCCGTTAAGCGCGCCCACAAGGGCTCCTGGTTCATCGGCTGCACCCGCTACCCCAAGTGCAAGGAAACGCGCCCCTTCCCCACCGGCTTCCGGTGCCCCGTGGATGGCTGCACAGGGCAGCTGGTCGAGCGTACCAGCTTCCGCGGGCCCTTCTTGGGCTGCTCGCGCTACCCTGACTGCCGCTACCTCGTCAGGGGCGAGCTCGTGAAGGACCCCTGCCCAGTTTGCGGGTTCCCCTACCGCATCAGGAAGACCTCCTCCTCGGGGCTCCCGGGCCCGCTCAGGTGCCCCAACACCGCCTGCCCCACTTACGAAAAGCCCAGCTCCTTCAAGGGCGAGGCCGCCGACAGCCCCAAAACGGCCGCCAGGGCCGCCGGAAGGGCCAAACGGAAGGAGGCGGGTGCCGGGGCCAAGGCCGAGTCCGCCGCGCCCCTATCCGGGGAGGCATTGAGCAAGGCCGAATCCGCCCGCCAGAACCGCATAGCCGCGCTGGCAAGGGCCAGGGCCGCCAAGGCCCAGTCGCTTCAGTCCTCCCGCAGCGGCACCCTCTCCGCGGAGAAGGCCAAGGCCGAGCCCGATTCCTCCCATCAGGACCGCATAGCCGCGCTGGCAAGGGCCAGGGCCGCCAAGGTGGTCAAGACCCAGAGGACTAAGGCCGCGAGGGCGGGCGGCACCGGGGGCGGCGAAGGCGGGCCCGGCGGCAATTCTCCCGAAACCGGCTCCGAAACCGGCTCCTGATCCGGCCCGGGAGGGGAAAGGGCCCGCCCGCCGCCCCCCCCTTATCCGGGCCTTCGAAACCGATTCCTTTCGGGCCTGCCCCTCCCGTCCGGACGATTCCGAGCGCACGCGCGGAAGGGCGCTTCCAAGCCAATCGCCCGGACTCTTTTATGGCCTTCTCCCGGAGGCCTTCGCGGCGCCGCCCCAGGGCGGGCCCTTTTTCTGTCTCGGAAGGTTTGCTTGCGTCCATGCCCCCCCATGCCGCCGTGCGCACGGCTTTTGAGTTTCTCCTAAAAATTATTCGCGATATGCTAGCCCGCAACAGCATGTGATACATTTTATATATATGGGCCTGTAATTTTTCCTGGATAAGAGCGTCCTGCAGATAATTTACTTTTGGGACATTTCCGTGACGTCCAATTATTTTTCTGCTCGACAGTCCAATTATTTTGTCGCTTACAAAAATTCCGGCGCCGCTTTGCCTGTTGTTTCCCGGTATTTCCCTCGGGCGACTCGGCCGACTCTCCAGCGAGACTGACTTCTCGCCAACTGATAGCCAGCCTTCTTCAGAAGAAATACCCCTCACCTTCCAAAACGGTTTGACGTCCTTAAACTGTTTTTTCCGTCCTGCAATCCGCCATTATTCCCGATCTGAACGCCCTTAACGCTTTGCCGCGCTTTACGCCAGTTCGGGCCCGCGCAATGGCTTCCGATCCGCCAGGAGCCATTACGCAGGAGCCATTACGCCCTTTCGGCTCCGTTCAATAACAGCAAATCCGCTCAACGCCATTCATCATGTTCTGCTTCATGCCTTGCTGAAGGTTATCCCAAATTCATTGCCGACCGATCGGCTCCGCGCGATGGCTACCATTATGGTCATCCCAACGACGGCCGACCGGTTCAGCGCGATTGCGACCGATCGGTTCCGCGCCATGACTCCTGTCTTCAAGGCTTCCCGCCGGCCGTTCCATGCTTACCCCCGACCGTTCCATGCTTAACCCAGACCGTTCCGCTCCTGGCGTCGCAACCGGATCACATCCTGAATTTCCTGCAGGCCAGCTCCGCGTATAGTCTACTGATCAGTACAATAGAAATAATTGACGGCGGTTCCGGCGCGACGTTACCTTTTTTGCTACATTGGAATTTGCGGGAGCCCAAATTCCGCAACGGGTTGCCGCACGATTTTTTGGTTCCTGTTTTCCGGAGTTCCTGCCCTCCGGGCGGACGGCTCTCGACACGCGGTTCCCTGCCCTGCCGTGAGCGCTGGCGCGCAGTTTCCGCCGCGCCCGCGCTTCATGCGCGCTTAACGCGGATAATGCCGAGCGGCCAAACGTGCGGACAATTTCGGTAGCGAGATGCGAAAACACAAAGATAAAGACAAAGGGTACAGAAAGTCCTTGGCCTTCATGGGCGCCGCCGCCGCCGTTTGCGCGGCCGCGCTGTCGCTCGGGATCTTCTACGCCGTAACCTCCGCTACGGGGGGCACGGCCAGGGACCGCCGCGAATTGAACTCCCCTGTGAAGGACGCGCCATTCCAGATAGGGGTCGTGACGGTAGCCGACGCTCAGGACGACGATCTCATGCGCTCACTTGAAGTGCTTGGGAAGCGCTTCGGGTGGGCGTCGGACGGCGGCTACATATCCCACCGCTTCTTCCCGGACGGCTCGGTGAGGGACCCGCACGCGGCGGCCACGGTGATAGAGGCGTTGGCGGAGGACCCCGACGTCATGGCCGTGGCTGTAGTCGAGGGCATCGGAGGCACCGCGGAGGCGTTCAGGAACATCCGCAAGAAACGGCCTGAGGTAAAGCTCCTCACGGCGGAGACCCACGACGACTGGCGCTCTGTTGCGGCCGCCGCGGACATAGTCGTGAACACGGACTTCATATCCCGCGGCTTCACCATCCCCTGGGCCGCGAAGAAGATGGGGGCGAAAACGCTCGTCCACGTGTCCTTCCCGAGGCACATGGCTAACGAGGCCGTCTTCCGCAGGAGGGTCATCATGGAGGAGGCCTGCCAGGATCTGGGGCTGAAGTTCCGCTACGAGAACGCTCCGGACCCCACCGCCGACGGGGGCGCGAGCGAGGCGCGCGCCTTCATCGAAGCCAAGATGCCGGCCTGGATCGAGCTCCACGGCCCCGACACGGCCTTCTTCACCACCAACGGGGCGCTCGCCGCGCCCATCATCAAGGCCGTGGTGTCCTTGGGCGGGTACTTCGTGGAGGCCGACGAGGCTTCCCCCCTGATAGGCTTTCCCGAGGCGCTGGATCTCTCGCCCAAGGACGTGAAGGGGGAGCGGGGCCGCCTCATGCGCGCCATAGAGCGGCGCGTCAAAGCCAAAGGGGCGGAGGGGCGGCTGGGCACGTGGGCCGCCTCGGCACTGCAGAGCCACCTGCTGGCGCTGGTCGAAATGGCGAGGCTCACGGTCTTGGGCCAGGGCGACCTGTGCGACGTGCGCTTCGTGGACTCGGCCTACGACCGCGCCTCGCCGGGGACCGACTGGAAGGCGTCGGCCCAGACGGACGCCGACGGCGCGGAGGTGCCAAACGCCTTTCTCGTCTACCAGGACACCTACGTCTTCGGGCGTGGGCTTCTGGGGACGCACCACCTCGAGATCCACCCTAAGTACCGCCCGCTCGGCTCGGGGACCGGCCCGACCGGGGCGGCGGGCACCGCCGCGTCGGACGGGGCCGAGCTTGCCGACGCGCCCGGCCCCGCCTCCCCCGCTGCCCGCCCGCCGCAAGGGGCCTCCCGCGCCGTCACCGCCTCCGCGAGGCACTCGAGCCTCATAGGCCAGGCCGCCGCGTCCGACGCTTCCCCGCCGCGGGTCCCTTCCGTGCTGGTAGTTACCGGCTCCCGCGACAACACGCCCCTGGAACGCATGGGGGCGGCCGAGACGGTCCGCGCCCGTAACGCCACCCGTTCCGGGGCCCTCGCGGCACACCTGGTCATGCCTGACGACGTCTGGAACTTCCCCGCGGCCGCAGCGGCCTTCATAGAGAACTCCGCCCAAGACCCCAACCTCAAGGTGCTCGTGCTGTCCCCCTCCCCGAGGGGGGCGAGGGTGGCCCTGGGAAATCTCCGCCAGTCCCGCCCGGAACTCGTCATTTTGGCCTCTTCCCCTTCGTCCGCTTCCCCTCCCACGGCGGGGACGGCGCACTTGACGCTCGTCCCGGACATGAGGGTGCGCGCCGCGCTCATGCCCTCCACGTCCAAGGCCCTCGGGGCCAAATCCATCGTGCACGTAGCCCGGGACCCCTCCAACATGACGGACGAAGTGGCGCGCTTCGACAGGATCTTCCGCGATTCCTCGGTCGCGAGCGGCCTACCCTACTCGCTGGCCGGCCCGGAGGCCGCGTCAGACGGCGGGAAAGAACCCGGGCGCGCCGACGTTTGGGAGCCGGAAACAGTCGTCGGAGCGAGGCTGCCGCCCGACCGCGTGGCTGGCCAGGGAGTTGCAGCCGGCGGCCGCGAGGCCGCCCGGGCCGCCCGCCCGAGCGACCCCGGCGACGGGACAGCCTTCTTCACTTCTGACCAGTCGCTGGCGGCCTCCCTCATCGGCGCGTCCGCCGCCGGGGGGCACTCTTTCCTGGGTTCGCCCCTGCCGGGCCCGCTGGAGGGCTTCCCCGAGGCGTTCGGGATCGATCTCGCCCCCTTCGCGGGCCAGTGGCCCCTGGCGCTCAAGCGCGTAGAGGACGAGGCGGCCTTCCTGGGCGTCTCGGGGAGGCTAGTCACCTGGAGCTACCCTTTCCGTTTCACTTCCGCGGCCGGGCTCACCCAGTTCGCGCTCCTTTTGGCCGACGGCGAGGCCGAACCAGGGAACTTCCTGGAACTCCTGTGCGTCATGGAGCTCCACTCGCCCGGCTCCGGCTGGAACGGGGCCCCCTACACGGGTCCGGACGGAGAAACGATCCCCGGGACCTTAGCCGTCTGGCAGGACCCCTACATCCTCGGGACCGGGTACATCCGCACATCACGCGCGGAACTCCCCGAAGCTTTCCCCTCCGTGAGGAGGCCATCCCCCGGCAGGCTTAACTCGCTCCCGGGAGAGCCCTGCTTGGGGGATACAATGCAGACGCCTCGGATGTCCGCCCCGGGAGCCCCGCAACTTTGAGCAGAAGGCAACGTCCTCCTCAGCCAGCCGCAATTCCGCCGCTTCCTTCCGCTCGCCCAACCTCCGGCTCCCTTCGCCCGCAACGTCCGCCAGACGAATTCCCTTCCGCCTCCAACTCCAACTCCAACTCCAACTCCAACTCCAACTCCGCCTTCATATTTTCCTCCCCGAACCGGAGAGTCCTGGAGGGTAGTCTGCCCCGGCGCCTAGGACAGTCCGGGAGAGGCCCCGGCGTCCGTCCCCCCGCCGCGGCCCGCTCCCACGCCAGGGCGGGACGCCCTCGGCAACCCCGAGCCCGGACGGTCCGGAACAATTGCTCCGGAAGGCACGAAGCCCGCCTCGCGGGCGGCCTTCAAGCCTGCAGTGGCCTCAAGGCGGCCCCGGCCCGCAGGTTGCTAATCGCTACCGCCGGCTTTATACTGGAAAGGCTTTTTCTTTCCCGAACAAGGCGTCCGGGGCCTTTCCGCGGCCCCGCCCCTCCCAAAACACCGGGCCCCGCCTCGGGCGCGGCGACGTCGGCGGGACGCCCTAACCACGCTTGCCTTAACTCCGCCGCGCCTTCGGCCGCGGCCGGGAAAACCCTCGAGGGAGCCATGTCGACCAGCTGCATCTTCTGCGAGATAGCCAACGGCCGGATCCCGAGCATCAGGATCTACGAGGACGCCGACTTCATATCGTTTCTGGACATAAACCCCCTGACCACGGGCCATCTCCTCGTCATAACCCGCGAGCACTACCCGGCGACGCTGGACGTGCCGGACGGGCTCCTGGCCAAGGCTCTTCCTTTGGCGAAACGGCTCGCCCGCGCGGCGCTCACGGGGGTCGGCGCGGAAGGCTTCAACGTTTTGATCAACAACGGCGCGGTCGCGGGCCAGGCGGTCGACCACTGGCACCTGCACGTGATCCCGCGCAAGGAGCGCTCCGAGCTGCCGCTCAAGGAGGGGGGGCCAGCGGATCTGACGAAGCTCCCCTTCACCGCCGCCGACATCCGCAACAACATGTAACGGCCACATCTAGCCCCCCGTCTGCTCCCCCGCCCTAATGGCCGGGGATATTTTAATGATCCGGAGGGGCC
>JAIRZX010000234.1 GCA_031267005.1 Deltaproteobacteria bacterium | reverse complement strand
CCGGGCCAGGAGGACCCGCCCGCCTGAATGGCGGCCCGGAGGAGTTGTTGCCAGGAGGCAAGCGCCTACATGGCGCCCCGGTTGCCTTGCGACCGGAGAGACAAGCACCGGAAAGCGGTCCGGAAACGCGCCGAGAGGAATGACTTCCGAGTGGCAACCGGGCGAAGCAACCCTTCGGCGGCCAGCTCGAAGTGCCGTCCCGGAGGGCAAGCCCAGAAAGGCTCGCTTAGCCGTTCTTTCGGAAGCCCCAGGGTCCTCCCAAAGGATTCGGGGCCTTGCCCTAACGGGCCTCGCAGCTTCGCGGGAAGCGCCATGCCAGAGCCCTCAGGGTCATGCCCGCCGACTTCAAAGGCAACCCTCAAGCGCAACCCTACTGGCACCAAGGCGTACGGTATGGGGCTGAGGATGTTGAATCCTGCCCTCCGGCCTTGGATAAACGCGGGCGTCCGGCGGAGAAAACGGTCTGCCGGGCGTCATGGGAAAGCCTCACCCTTTGAGAAGCCATGACATCGCCTGATCCGCAGAAGCAGGCTTAAAGACAGGCACAAGACACTTCCGTTACGGCATGGTCAGAGGACTGTTGTATGTTCATGCAGTGACCTGGAATCACAGGGGGGGGGCACCAAGGACCTGGAATCACCCGCTCAGGCCGGAGCAGAGATCGCAAGGATCTTGCAGAGCAACGAACACCTGGAATTGACGTTGCCTGACCTGGATAAAGCCATTTAGCATCCACCCCGACCAAGGGATGCCTCCTTCTTCATTTTATTAGCCAGCCCCCCGCGAACGGATACCAGGCCCTTAGTTGTAACCAGTAAATGAATCTAACGTGTTGTCGTCATAATTAACAAAAATACTCATGCTATGATATACATTTTTTGTAGGCGGTGTTTTTCCTGAAGATAAAGTTACCGTAAAAAATTTATATCTTTGATATTCCCAATATAGAGTTTCGAACGTCTTATAACCACTCACTCTCTCAGGAGGTCCCAAAACATCAACAAGATCCTAATGCGTTGTTTTTCCAACGGTTATGGTGATAGGGATATTCCGCGTAATGGGCGGTGAATTTGTAATTTGCGGGATAAAAGAACAGGCGGATCCGAAAAATATCAATAAAATAAAGAGATTCAAGATTCTGAAAGATATTTTTTCTCCTTGTTTCAATAGGGGGCAAACAACTGAAGCTCGCACACTGTCCTGTCGTCAGCGCGAGCGCAGAACGTCCCGCTTTCTTTGACCGGAAGACGGTGGAGGTGGAGGGCTGTCCGGCGGATCGGGGCCATCTCCGTAAACGTCTTAGCCCGCCGATTTCGCGAAATCGACGCATTCCAGCGTCTTTTCCTTGACCAAACCTGACAGGTGCCGCACGAACGCCTTCAGATCACCTTTGTTGGCCTGATCCAGAGCGTCGAGGTATTCGGGCTGGCATGCAACGGTGACCACCGGAGGCAGGAACCCGGATCTGATGTATTCCATGGAAGCCAGGGCTCTTGCCACCCTTCCGTTGCCGTCCTGGAAAGGATGTATCTGTATGAAACGGTGATGCAACCAGGCCGCCTCGACGTCGACGGGGACGCTTGAACCTACATGGTCTTTATGCATTAAAAGAAGCCTTTCCATCTCAACGGCCACCTGTTCCGGCGGGCAGTACTGGTGAATCATGCCATCCTTGGCATGAGGACTGTTCGGCCACCTCTTGTAGTCGCCCTTGAGCAGGGGAAGCCTGGCGCGTCTGCCGAAAGCGTCGATACCGAGAGCGTAATCCTGGTTCTTCGTGAACAGCGAGTGAAGTCCCCGTATAGAATTTTCCGTCAGGTACGGGCTCATCGTGATTTCACGGTAGAGCGAATTGATGACGGTGTATTGGTCTTCGATAATCTGACCGGTATCCATGAATCCCAGGCCGTTGTTCTGGTGAGGCAATTCAACTGAGTCGAGGCCGTTTTCGAGCATGGTTTTCGTCAGGTTATCGTCCAAAGCGTAGAGTTTTTCCACCTGGCCTGTCTCGATAGCCCATTTGCGACTGACGTTTTCCCGGAACGACTCGAAAAGTTCCGTCCTGATCAGTTTCCTCGCCTGGAACCAGTCCTTTTCCAGGGCCACGAATGCCGGATCAGACAATTCAAGATAATCATCGGGTAAATCAGTTATAGGTTCCCATATGTGATAAATCTCTGCCATGCCTATTTACCTTCCTTTGGAATAAAATTTATATCATTCCTTGAGACAAGTCAACGGTTCCTGCGGCCCTGCCATGTCGCGGGCAAGGCTTATTTCGATGTAACATGCTCCCGCCGCCTGACGCTATGCGTCTGAGGCGGGAGATTCCGTTCAAAGCTCCTCAGGCCCGCCTGATCAACGTCCGGGCTGACCTAGTACCCCATCACTATAAAATTTGGGGATAAGTCTTTTTCATTTTTCCATAGCTTTCTCAGTATTGCCATGGCAGTTAAATATTAGAATAATATCAAAGAAATGGCTATACCGTATATGAATAGAATACCCGTCATTTTCTAATATTTTAATTTAATGGCAATAGTGAATGTCCAGTTGATTATTCGGCGTTCCTTCAGAAACGTACAAAAAATTTTTGAGATTAATTCTGAAACCCTTATAAATTATGCCATTCCTAACTTTTCCGAACAATAGATCGCTGAAACGCCCCTTGTTGAAACCTACGCTGCCCCAACCCGATCAGCCAGCGCTCGGCCACCATGCAGAGACAGCAGAGCATCACAGCCGCCTTCGATGGTTGGCGAAGCACTGTCACGTTTATCAAGGTACGGCAGGGGGGTACCGGGGTACCCTCCCCACAAGATCCTGCTGCCCCAAAAAACCGAGCCCGCCTTCACGGCCTCCGAGGCGGCCCACGCTCTCGGGCGGGCGGTCTCAAAGGTATCCGTTCCCGAGGAGGCGGGCCGCTCCCCCCTGGCCCGACGGCAACCCTCCTTCGTCCCTCGGACCGCCTCCGCCCCGGCCTCCCGGCGGCTCGCTTTCCGCCTCGCCCGGCCTTCCGCCCCTGGCTCCAAGACTGTTTCCCCCTGGCATTAGGCCTCTCCGCCCGTGAACGGATACACAGACATAACACTCGCTAAAAATGGAATCTCTCGGGCCGCCAGCCCTGCTGAGGGGTCAGCAACGGCGGAGCTGTGCCCAAATCATTTTTTGAAGCTCGAGTCGGACCCTCCCCCGGTAGAGCTGTGGCCATCCCCTACCCCATGGAACGTTCGACTTCGGGGGGATGGCTGGCTTTTCGCAGATGAATCAAGTTTTTCCCGTTCCAGCTGCAGGCCGGAATTCGCGAGAACCGCCTTCCTGCGGGCACCGTCCTCGGGGATTCGGCCTGAAACGCCAGCCCGGTTCAAGCCCGCTCCAAGACCGGCACGGAACGGCGTCCGGGATCGAAGAAAAATGGAAAAAACCAGATGAAACCGTAAAATCCCCGTCTCTCTAACACAGCTTCCCCCCGCCCACGCCATCCCCCAATTTTCCCGGACATATCCATCCGGATACCCCGTTGCGGCGCCGCCGCCATTTCTCGCTTGCCGTCCCCCCCCCCCCACGCCCGGGGCTCACGCCTCCTGTCCCCTCCGGGCCGCGCCGCCCCAGGCGAGGGGGCGATCGCCGCGAAAACTCTGTCCCGCCAGGGCATAAGTAATTGCCGCCCTAAACGCCCTTCCCGGACACCGCAAAAGGAAAAGGCCCGGCCCCGCGCCGTTTCTGGCGGGGGGTCCGGGCCTTGTCCTGTCCTGTCCTGGCCTTGTCCTGTCCTGTCCTGTCCTGTCCTGTCCTGTCCTGGCCTTGTCCTGTCCTGTCCTGTCCTGTCCTGTCCTGTCCTGGCTTGGCCTGGCTTGGCCTGGCCTGGCCTGGCCTGTCCTGGCCAGAGCTCCGGGGCTTACTTGGGGCGGGTCAGGCCCTTCACCAGGCCGTGCAGGAAGGGGTAGCGCTCCTGCGAGCTCCGGGCGAGGTTGAGCTCGAAGAGGGCGTTCTCCCTGAGCTTCTCCACGCCCCGGGAAGAGCCGAGCGCGTCCATAGCCCGCATGAGTTCCTCTGCCTCCCCGAAGCGGCCGGAGGCCGCGAAGTTCCTGACCAGCATGAGGCCCAGGCGGGCCCGGGGCACCAGGAGCTCCTCGGAGGGGGAAAAGCAGGCGGGGTCCAACCACAGCCCCCTCGCCTCCTCCAGCTGCCCGGAGCGGGCGAGCTCGCTTACCAGGTTGTAGGCGGCCTTGCCCTTCAGGACGGGGATGGGCCCCAAGTCCGGAAGGTCCCTGCACTCGGAGACTACCCTCCTCGCGTCGTCCAGCCTCCCCTGGGAGCAGTAGTGGCTGGCGAGGTTCACGGCGGCGCGGCCCCGCTCGGCCAGAACAGTCTCGTCGTCGCCGCCCAGCCCCTTCATGGAGGCGTACACGGCCTCGGCCAGGGGGGCGTCGCCGCCTTTCAGGGCAGCCGTGCAGAGCCGGAAGCCCGCCCTGGCCCGCTCGGCCTTCAAGCGCCTCGCGGATCCTAAGGCGAGCATGCCGTCGTACAGGGACTTCGCCACGTCCAGCCTGCCGCCGGCCCCGAACTCCTGGACCAGGGCCACGGATCCCCGGGCGCGGCCCAAAACGACCTTCTCCGAACCGCCCAGCCCCTCCATGCCCTTCAAAACCTCCAGCGCCTCGGCGGCCTTGCCGTCCTCGACCAAGAAGAGTATCAGCCTGTAGCCGGCCAAGGCCCTCTCGGCGTATATCTCGTCCGTGTCGCCCAACAGCTCCATCTCGGCCAGGACCTCGGCGGCGCTTTTGAAGTCCCGGGTCTTGCCGAAGTCGTAGACGAGGTTGAAGGCGCACTTGGCCAAGTTCACGTCCGCCTCGGGGGGCCTATCCTCCGAGAGCATCTCCCTGTAGAGCTCCCTTGCCTCGGTCATCCGCCCGGCGCAGCCCAGAAAGCCCACGAGGTTCACGCAGGCCTTGGAGCGCTCCAGGGCGGCTCCGTCGGCGTCGCCCAGCCGCCTCAGCCCGTCGTAGACCTCGAAGGCCTCGTCCAGCATGCCCAAAAGCCCCAGCTCGGTCATGAGGTGGAAGCTGGTCTTGGCCTTCTCTGGGCCCACGCGGTCGGGGTAGCCCAGCGAGTCCATGGTCCTGAAGTAGGAAAGCGCCCCCTTGACGTCGCCCGCCCGGGTGAGCCCGGTCACCAGGTTGTAGAGGGCCTTGGCCTTCTTGGCCGCGTGCCACTCGCCCGAGCCGAAGGCGTCCATGCCCTCGTAGGCGGCCTTGGCGCCGGCGAGATCGCCCGCGATGCACGAGTCGCAGATGAGGTTGATGGCCGCCTGGGCCCGGATGCGGTTGACCTGCGGGGAGTCCCCGTAGTCCCCCTTGAGCCTCTCGAAGAGCTCCTTCGCCTCCTCGAAACGGCCCCGGTCCCCGCAGGCGTAGACCAGGATCGAAAGCGCCTCGGCGCGTTTCACCTCCACGCCCGGATCGTCCGGGAGACCGTCCATGGACTTGAAGACCGCGATCGCGTCCTCTATCCTCCCCGCGTCCCCGTAATGGTTCACCAGGTTCACTGCGGCCTTGGCCCTTGCCGACGTGAACTCCGGCCCGTCGCCCAGGCTCCCCATCCCCCTCCAGACGAGGACGGCCTCCTCGAAGCGGCGGCTGGAGCCGTAGGAGCAGATCATGTTGACCGCGGCAATCGCCCGGTAGGCGTTCATGGCGGAGGAGTCCGGAAGCGCCTCCAGCGAGTCGTAGACCACCCTGGCCTCCCCAGGGTCGCCCGCGAAGGCGTACCCGGAGATGAGGTTCACCGCCGTCTGGGCCTCCACCAGCCAGAACTCCTCGCCCGGGCCGTTCCCTCCCCCCGCTCCGTCCGCGTCCCCGTCGGGGAAGTCCGTCCCGTCCCCCGGCCCTCCCAGGGCCGCCACAAGGGTGAGCAGCGGCGTGCGGGTCTTCTCGGGCGGGCCCCCTCCCCTGCGGGGGGCGCCGCCGGAATCGCCGGAACTGTCGCCGCCGGAATCCCCCGGGCCAGATCCGGGGGAAGGTCCGGAGCCGAGCTGGGAGCCGTCACCGCCGCCCGGGCCGGAGCCGCCGGCCGGCGCGGAAGCCAGCCTGAACGCCGGGACCCCCTCGGGCGCGGTTCCGCCCCCGGAACCCTCCGGCTCCCCGCCGCCGGGGCCCTCCCGAGCCTCCCGGTCATCCCGGCCCTCCGGACCCTCCCGGTCTTCCCGGCCCTCCGGAACCCCTCCCGCCCCGAAGTCCGCGCCGGTGCCCCCGGCAAAGGCGGGCTCCGCGTCGTCGTGGGGATCGCCGCAGAGGAAGGCGGGCCCGCCTTCTGGCCCGGCCCCCCGCCCGACAAGGGCTATGCGGGCTTTCCGGGGCCCCCCCTCCCCCGCTCCGTCCCCGCCGGGGGCACCCGCTCCCCCGCCGGCGGGTGGACTCCCGAAGCCGACGGGTTCCGCTCCGGCCAAAACGCCTTGGAACGCGGCCACGGGCGGGCCTCCGGCGGCGGGCCCCGAGGCCCCCTCCCCGGCCGGCGGCGCCTCCCGCCCCGCTTCCACCAAGGTGAGCGCCGCCGGCCCGGGCGCGGGCGTCTTGGGGGGAGGGTCCGCTATGCGCCTCAAGAGGGAGAAGATCCTCATCGCCCTCTCCCGGTCCTGGGCCTGGACGGACTCCAGGACCAGATACGAAGCGCAGTAGGCCGTCTCGGCCAGGGCCCCCCCGCCGTGGGCCAGAAGCTCCATGGAGAAGAAAACCCTGTCCGCGTCCTCGGGCCGTCCCTGGCGCTGGTACGCCGCGGCCAGCCGCCTGGCGGCCCGGGCCAGCGCTAGCGCCCGGTAGAGCTCTATCGGGGGGAGCTTTTCCTCGCCGCGCTTGAAGGCCTCGCAACGGCCGAGGAGCAGGGAGTACAGGGTGTCCGCCTCGGCGGTGAAGCCGCAGCGGGCGTTAGCGGCGACGAGCCTCGCTCCCCTCTTGACGTGCTCCCTTTCGCCGGGGCCGTCACCGCCCGCGGCGAGGGCGTCCAGCCCCTCGAAGGCGTCCCGCGCCCTCAAAAGCGTCATCGAGGCCCTGGCCCTCCCCCTGGCCTCGCCTTCCCCGCCCTCGTCCGCCGCGGAGCACAGCGCCGCGGCCTCGTCCAGGAGGGCGTCCAGGGTCCGTCCGAGAGCGTCCGCGCCGCCGGGAGGCTTCATAGTCATATCGCACCCCCTTCCCCGTCCGCCCTTCCGCTGGCTTTTCGCCAGCGGCGGGCGGGAACTTTCGGCGGGGGCCGCGCCCCGGGCCGCGGGCCCCCGGAGGGCGTCCCCTCGGGAACAATGTTAGCACAGTTTCGCGGCGTCAAACCTTGAGGGCCGCGGCCCGCTGAATTTTACCCGGGCGCCCCTTCCGCGCGCCCGGGGCGCCCAAACCCTTTTCCACGCGCGGGTTCCCGGACGGGCGGGAGGCTCTGAAACGCCTCGCGGGAAAGCATCCGCCCGTACGGAAAGCCCTTACGCCCGGACGGTCTGAGCGTTTCGGGAACACGCCGGGCGCCGCGGGCCCGCGACGAGCCTGATCCCGCCGGAGCCTAATGGGGGAGCGCGGGGATTCCGCCGGGTCCCCCAAGCGGGAACCGCGGAAAACGCGGGGAACGCATAAAGCCGGAATCC